>NZ_LZJM01000078.1:0-36651 GCF_001667665.1 Mycobacterium sp. E342 | reverse complement strand
AGGGCTCAACCCGGTGCGCATCGAGGGCCAGAAGACGGCGGCGTTCGAGATCGTCGACGCGCTGGGCGCCGCGCCGGACGTGCACGCCCTTCCTGTGGGCAACGCGGGCAACATCACCGCGTACTGGAAGGGCTACACCGAATATCACCACGACGGAGTCATCGACAAGCTGCCCCGCATGCTCGGCACCCAGGCGGCCGGCGCGGCGCCCAGCGCGTCGACGATCTCGAACGCCGCCGTCTTCTGGCCCTCGATGCGCACCGGGTTGACCGAGTTGACCAACGCGATCGTCGGGAAGTCGGCCGCCATCTTGCGAGCCAGCTCCAGGCAGTCGTCGAAGTTGCCGTCGATCTGAATGATCTTGGCGCCGTGCATGACCGCCTGCGCCAGCTTGCCCATCGCGATCTTGCCCTGCGGGATGAGCACCGCGCAGGTGATGCCGGCGCGGGCGGCGTACGCGGCCGCCGACGCCGAGGTATTGCCGGTCGACGCGCACAGCACGGCCTGCTGACCCCGCGCCAGCGCGTCGGTGACCGCCATGGTCATGCCCCGGTCCTTGAACGAGCCGGTCGGGTTGAGGCCCTCGACCTTCAGGTGCACCGTGCAGCCCGTCTTCTCCGAAAGGCGCGTCGCCGCGATCAGCGGGGTGCCGCCTTCGAGGAGGGTGACCGGGGTCCAGTCGTCGCCCACCGGCAGCCGGTCGCGGTAGGCCGCGATCAATCCCGGCCACGGTTGGTGCACGGCGGTACGCGGAACGCTCATCGGCCGGTCTCTTCCAGCCGCAGCACACTGGTGACGCCCTGCACGACATCGAGATCGGCCAGCGCGTCCACGGTTTCGGAGAGTGCCGCGTCGGTGGCGCTGTGGGTGACCACCACGACGCGGGCCCCCACCCGTCGCCCGCCCTCGTCGACCACGCCCTCCTGGCGGACCTCGGCGATGCTCACCTCGCGCTTGGCGAATTCGGCCGCCACCGTGGACAACACGCCGGGCTTGTCGGCGACGTTCATGCTGACGTAGTAGCGCGTGGAGATGAAACCCATTGGCGCGATGGGAAGTTGGGCATACTTCGATTCCTTCGGCCCGCGGCTGCCCAGCACCCGGTTGCGGGCGGCCATGACCAAGTCACCGGTGACGGCAGACGCGGTGGGCGCGCCGCCGGCGCCCTGGCCGTAGAACATGAGCCGGCCGGCGGCCTTGGCCTCGACCACGACGGCGTTGAAGGCCCCGTTGACCGTGGCCAACGGGTGCGACAGCGGCACCAGCGCCGGGTAGACGCGGGCCGAGACCCGCTCCTGTCCGTCGTCACCGGTGATGCGCTCGCAGATGGACAGCAGTTTGATGGTGCAACCCAGGGACCGGGCGGAGGCGAAGTCGGCCGGTGTGATCTTGGTGATGCCCTCGCGATAGACGTCGTCGGCGGTCACCCGGGTGTGAAAGGCGATCGATGCCAGGATCGCGGCCTTGGCCGCGGCGTCGTAGCCCTCGACGTCGGCCGTGGGATCGGCCTCGGCGTAACCCAGCGCGCTCGCCTCGGCCAGGGCGGTGGCGTAGTCGGCGCCGGTGCTGTCCATCGCGGAGAGGATGTAGTTGGTGGTGCCGTTGACGATGCCGGCGACCCGCAGCACGGTGTCGCCCGCGAGCGACTGGGTGAGCGGGCGGATCACCGGGATGGCGCCCGCGACCGCCGCCTCGAAGTACAGGTCGACGTGGGCGTTTTCGGCGGCCTGCGCCAATTCCCCGGTGGAGGTGGCCAACAGCGCCTTGTTCGCCGTGACGACGGACTTGCCGTGCTCGAGCGCGCGCAGGATCGCCTTGCGGGCCGGCTCCACCGGACCCATCAACTCCAGGACGATGTCGACGTCCTCACGGGAGACGAGCTCCTCGATATTGTCGGTGAGCAACTCGATCGGGACGCCGCGATCGGCGGCCACCCGCCGCACTCCGATGCCGCGCAACACCAAGGGGGCACCGATACGCGCCGCGAGGTCCTCGGCGCTGTCCTCGATGATTCGGACAACTTCGCTTCCGACGTTGCCGAACCCGAGTACCGCTACGCCGACCGGCTTTTCGTCACGGGGCACAGTTCACCTCACTTCCAGACTCAGTAGGTCGTCCACCGTCTCGCGGCGCAGGATCAGGCGCGAGCGCCCCGCACGCACCGCCACCACGGCCGGCCGGCAGACCATGTTGTAGCGGCTGGACAGTGAATAGCAGTACGCGCCGGTCGCGGCGACCCCGAGCAGATCACCGGGGCGCAGGTCGTCGGGCACCCACGCGTCGCGCACCACGATGTCCCCGCTCTCGCAGTGCTTTCCGACGATCCTGGCAAGCGTCGCCGGCGCGTCGCTGGCCCGCGACAGCAGCCGGGCGTCGTATTGGGCGTCGTAGAGCGCGGTGCGGATATTGTCGCTCATGCCGCCGTCGACGCTGACATACCGGCGCTGGGCCGTGCTGCTCACGTCGACGTCCTTGACGGTGCCCACCTCGTACAGCGTGATGGTACCCGGCCCGGCGATGGCACGCCCCGGCTCGACCACCAGTCTCGGGGTGGGCAGGCCCACGGCCGCCGACTCGTTGGCGACGATCGCCGTCAACTTGGCCGCCAGCTCGGCCACCGGCGGCGGGTCGTCCGTGCCGAGGTACGAGATGCCCAGTCCGCCACCGAGGTCCACGGTCGAAATCTGACCCGTCTTGTCCACACCGAATTCGTCGACGATTTGGTGCAGCAGCCCGATGACGCGGTGCGCGGCGACCTCGAAGCCGTCGACGTCGAAGATCTGCGAGCCGATGTGGCTGTGCAGCCCCACCAAGCGCAGGTGGTCGGTGGCGAACACCCGGCGCACCGCGGCCATCGCCGCACCGCTGGCCACCGACAGCCCGAACTTCTGGTCCTCGTGTGCGGTCGAGATGAACTCGTGCGTGTGCGCTTCGACCCCGACCGTGAGGCGGACGTAGACGTCCTGAACGACGCCGGCCTCCCCCGCGATCGTGTCGAGGCGCTCGATTTCGGTCATCGAGTCCAAGACGATATGTCCGACACCGGCTTTGACCGCCGCGGTCAGTTCTGCGACGGATTTGTTGTTGCCGTGGAACGTGATTCGCTCCGGCGAAAAGTCGGCGTGCAACGCGACGGCGAGCTCGCCGCCGGTGGACACGTCCAGCGAGAGGCCTTCTTCGTCGACCCAGCGGGCGATCTCACTGCACAGGAAGGCCTTGGCCGCATAGCACACGTTGTGCCCGCCCCCGAAGGCCGTCGCCAGTTCGCGGCACCGGGACCGGAAATCGTCCTCGTCGATGACGAACAGCGGGGTGCCGTACTCCTGGGCGAGCTGGGTGACCGATATTCCGGCGAGGCTGGCCACCCCGGTGTCGTCGCGAAGGATGTTGCGCGGCCAGACATTCGGCGCAAGTCGCAGCAACTCGTCGGGCGATTGCGGCCGCGGCGTGCTATCGGGGTGCCGGGCGTCTTCGGCGTGCCGAGGGCCGGCGGGGTGCACGTTCACATTCGCTCCGGAGCGGTGACACCAAGGATCGTCAGCCCGTTGGCGATGACCTGGCGGGTGGCCTCGCACAGCGCCAGGCGCGCGGTGTGCAGGCCGGTGGGCTGCTCGTCGCCCTGGGGCAGCACCCGGCACGAGTCGTAGAACCGGTGGTAGTCGCCGGCCAGGTCTTCCAAATAACGGCACACCCGGTGCGGCTCCCGCAGGGACGCAGCGGTTTTCAGCACGCGGGGGAATTCCCCGATGCTGCGCAGCAGCGTCCCCTCCTTGTCGTGGCTGAGCAGCTCGAGGTGCCCCGTATCGGGGGCCAGGCCCAGTTCCGCGGCGTTACGGGCCAGCGCCGACAGCCGCGCGTGCGCGTATTGCACGTAGTAGACCGGGTTTTCATTGGACGCCGACGACCACAGCGCCAGGTCGATGTCGATCGGGGTGTCGACCGAGGAACGGATCAGGCTGTAGCGCGCCGCGTCGACGCCGATCGCCTCGACCAGGTCGTCGAGCGTGATCACCGTTCCCGCCCGCTTGCTCATCCGGACCGGCGCGCCGCCGCGGACCAGGTTGACCATCTGCCCGATCAGCACCTCGACGTGAGCCGGGTCGTCACCGAACGCGGCGGCCACGGCCTTGAGCCGGGCGATGTATCCGTGGTGGTCGGCGCCGAGCATGTAGATGCACAGGTCGAAGCCGCGCTGTCGCTTGTCCAGGTAGTAGGCGATGTCACCCGCGATGTAGGCCGGCTTGCCGTCGCTCTTGATTACGACGCGGTCCTTGTCGTCCCCAAAAGCACTGGTGCGCAACCAGGTTGCGCCATCCTTCTCATAGATGTTGCCGGTCCCGCGCAGCCGGGCGATGGCCTGGTCGACGCGGCCGCTGGTGTGCATCGAGTCTTCGTGGGTGTAGACGTCGAAGTCGGTGCCGAACTCGTGCAGCGATTCCTTGATGTGGGTGAACATCAGGTCGACACCGATTTCGCGGAACGTCTCGTGCATCTCGGCAGCCGGCAGGCTCAGCGCGTCGGGTGCCTTCTGCAGCACCTGCGCGGCAATGTCGTTGATGTAGGCGCCGGCATAGCCGTCCTCGGGCGTCGGTTCACCCTTGGCGGCGGCGATCAGCGAGTTGGCGAAGCGGTCGATCTGGGCGCCGTGGTCGTTGAAGTAGTACTCGCGCTCGACGTCGGCGCCCTGGGTGGACAGCAGTCGGCCCAGCGCGTCGCCGACCGCGGCCCAGCGGGTGCCGCCGATGTGGATGGGTCCGGTGGGGTTGGCCGAGACGAATTCCAGGTTGATCTTGTGGCCGCGCTGCGTGTCGGAGTGGCCGAAGGTGTCGCCCGCGTCGATGACGGCGTTGACGATCTCCGCCTGCGCCGACGCCTCGAGGCGCAGGTTGATGAAGCCGGGCCCGGCCACCTCCGCCGAGGCCACGCCGTCGGCCCCCGACAGCGCCTCGGCCAGCCAGCCGGCCAGTTCACGGGGGTTGGCGCCGACCTTCTTGCCCAGCTGCAGCGCCAGGTTGCTGGCGTAGTCGCCGTGCTCGGGGTTGCGGGGCCGCTCCACGGTGACCGTCGCCGGCAACGCGGCAACGTCCAGCCCGCGCTCGGCCAGCACCGCGGAAGCGGTGGTCCTGAGCAGCTCAGCGAGGTCAGCGGGGGTCACGAGCGTCCATCCTATTGGCTCAGGTGCCCGCGCCCCGAATCCATTGCGGTGGTCGAGCAGTCATCGCGATGCGTTAGTCTGTCTGGGCCCATTGGCGCATCCTGGTTTCCATGCGCCCCCGTAGCTCAGGGGATAGAGCGTCTGCCTCCGGAGCAGAAGGCCGCAGGTTCGAATCCTGCCGGGGGCACAGACATTCTCGCAGGTCAGACGGTATTTCTGTTAGTCAGCTCGGCTAATGAAAACGCCGTTTCGGGCCTCAGTGTCACGAGGATGTCACAACTGTTCCCAAAGTCTTTCCGGCCAGCAAAAGCGCGTCGTCCTGGCTATCGGCGTAGATCCGCGCCGTGGTCGCCGCGTCGGCATGGCCCGGACTCAGATGGTGCATTTCAGCCCGACGTGGGCGGCGTGGTACCCGAGCCGGCGATAGAACGCCCGAGCCCTTTCGCGAGCCTCGTCTGTGGTCACCTGCGCCAGCTGTGCCCCGTGTGCTCGGCCGTAGTTGTGTGCCCACTCGACGAGTGCAGTACCAAGGCCCTGTGCGCGTTCGTCTTTCGCGACCCGTAATCCCTCGATCTGCAGCCGGGTGGCGCCGCCGCGGGAAAGGCCGGGAATGATCGTCAATTGCACAGTCGCGACGACCATATCGGAACCGTTCAGGACGACTCCGAGATAGTTGGATCGGTCGCGAACGACGATGTCGTAGGCCGCCTCGTAGCGTTCGAGTTCGGCGTCTTCGCGATCCTGACCGAATTCGTCGTCGGAGAGCAGCTGGGCGATCACCCCCACGTGTTCGCGCGTCGCGCGCTGCACACGATATGTGCGGCCCGCTACCCGCAGCAGTCCTCGAACCGAGGACTGCGCCAGTGCCTGTAGGCGCGCCACCAACAGGTCCAGCCACGCCCCCACGTTGGTTCGTGCCTCTGCGGTATCCGGGTAGCGGCAGCGCAGATGTAGCCCGGACTCGTCCTGGATGAACCAGAGCATGACGCCGTCGGTGTCAACGCTCGCGCTCACATACTGGGCGTCGAGTCCGACCGAGTCGATGCGCACCGGAAGTCTGCTTTGGTCCAGCCAGGAAATCGCGAACATGCCGGGCGCGACGGGCATTCCACCCCACGGAGCCAGTACGTCGGCCAGTGGCCACGAACCAAGCTGCACGGCTTCTTTGACGGCGGCGGCCGCGGCGTGCGGCTCGGCAACCGCCGACTCCAGGACCGAATTGGTGATGAACCAGCCCACCGAGTCGTGCCATTTGTCTTCAAATCGGCTGTGCACGGGGAAGACCGCGCGCAGCGGCGCCCCGGCCAACTCGAGGGTCACCGCAGTCATGGCGACCACAGCGAGCGCCAGCGTCGAGACACCGTCGTCGCGTGCCTGCGCGGCGAACGCGGCGCCGTCATCGACATCGAACACGTCACGCACTTCGACGCGTTCCGGATGCGGCCCGGACTCACCCAACGGCAGCGGAAACCGTGGCATCACCCCACCGCTGTCGCTGATGATGTGTGCCCACCGCGCGCGCACGCGTTCCGGTGCCGCGGGACGGTCCAACAGTGCTTGCGTGTGCACGACAAATGCCGGCGGCGGCTGCAGCGACGACGTACGTCCGATCCGCGCGTCGGCGAGCATCGACAACAGGTCCCGGGCAATCACCAGCATTGACCACATGTCGACGTGGGCGTGGTCGGCAGCGATCACCACCGTCAATCCGGCGGCAGTCTCCAGCACACACAATCGATGTGAGGGCCGCTGATAGGGCGAGCACGTCGCATTGAGAACTACTCGCAGTGCGTCGTTGACCGCCTGGCCCGGAGTGATCTCATGCTCTACCCACTTGCCTGGGTGAATATCGATCTCATGTAGCTGCGGATCGCCGTCCGGCCCGGGTGTGAACGCCGTTCGTAGGGTGCCGTGGCGGGCGATCACAGCCAGCCACGCATCGGCCAACGCTTGGCGGCTGACCCCCGCCGGCAACCGAATGGACAGAGCCATCCAGGAGCCGGGTCGTGCGCCCGCACCAACGTGTATGCGCTGGTCGAAAGACACCGGGAGCTGCCGGCCGAGGTCAGACACCGACACGTCGTAGCCCCAGAGTCGTCCAAAGGGGAGCCGCAGGTGCGCCACGTTGGTCAGCCGCATGGCGGTACCCTAACGCCCCAGTTAGCCTGAATGCTCGGTCTGCGCGGTCGGCTCCGGGGCGAGCCGTCCGGTCGTGAGAAGAGTTGCGTGATGTCCACTTTCGTGGTTCCTGGAGCAGAGCTTGCGGTTGAACTGAGCGACGAAGGCGGTCATCCGGTAGTTCAACTGCACGGACTTACCTCCAGCCGCGCGCGTGACCGGGTGCTCAATCTCGACCTCGGCAGGGGCCTCAGCGGGACCCGACTGCTGCGGTACGACGCACGCGGACATGGCAAGTCGACTGGGCGCAAGGTCCCGGAGGATTACCGATGGGAAAGCCTTGCCGAGGATCTGCTGCAGCTGCTCGACAAATGGTTTCCCGGCGAACGGGTGCACGGAGTCGGCCCGTCCATGGGTACCGGCACGCTGCTGCACGCGGCTGCCCGCGAGCCGGACCGCTTCGCCGGCCTCACGCTCATGGTGCCGGCCACCGCGTGGGAAACCCGGCCCGCGCAGGCGGCGATCTACCGGGATGCGGCCGAATTCATCGAAACCGAGGGAGTCGGGGCATTCATCGCGTCGGCGCGTGGGGCGACTCCGCCGCCAGCCACGGTCGGCGCGCCCGAAACAGTTCCCGATGTGGCCGACGCGCTGCTGCCATCACTGTTTCGAGGCGCGGCTCTCAGCGACCTGCCCGCTCGCGAAGCGGTCGCACGAATCGATGTGCCGACGACGATTCTGGCCTGGGTCGGCGACCCGGCGCATCCGATGTCGACAGCGGAATCGCTTGCCGCACTGATGCCGCGGTCAACGCTCACCGTGGCGCACAGCCCCGCCGATCTCGAGACCTGGCCCCAGATCCTGAGCCAAGACGTCGCCCGCAGAGGCTGACTTGTACGCGGATGCCACGTCGGCTCGCGCCTGGGCCGCGCCGGCGTCTTGCATGGTGTAGGCCATCAGCGGCTCAAGGCCTTCGAATCCTGCCGGGGGCACTTCCAAGAAGCCCCGCTGACGTGCGGTTATGCAGAACCTTCGCGTGGGCAGGTCACTGCGCTTGAACGAGTCGTCCGGCGCGTTGACGCGCGGAAGCTGTCGCAACAGTCGTGAATTTCAGGTCTTCACTGACCTCGTCGAGCGCGCGGCCGCGGGGTTCCGGCAGCAGGAGCGTCGTCGCGATCGCCGCGACGTAGCAGCCGAACGCCAGCAGCGTCACCGCCCGTAGCCCCGAAGACGCCAGGATGAGCGGCACCACGAGCGCTCCCCCGAACGCGCCGACCTTGGCGACACCCGACGACAGGCCGTGCAGGCTGCTGCGGACGGCGGTCGGGTACGACTCGGCGGCCAGCAGCATGGTGGTGTAGTTCGGACCGAACGCGATGCCGAACAACGAGAGACCGAAGACGATCCCGAAGGGCAGGACGGCGCTGCTCAGGCTGGGCACCACGGTGATCAGCAGCATGGCCAGCGCACACAACCCGAAGCCGACGATTTGGAGTCGACGCCGCGGCCATCGGTCGAGAACGAAGAGCCCGGCGATGGCGCCGACCAGGCTGAAGCAGACGACGAGCACGGCGTTCAGCGCGATGTTGGACAGGGTGGAGCCGTGCGGGCTGATGGTCTTGATCAGCAGCGGCTGACTCACCGAGTTGCCGTACACCGCGACGTTGAAGAAGAACCAGCTTCCGGCCGTGCCCAGCAGGGTGATGAGCACCTTGCGATTCGTCAACGCCAGCCGCAGCCCACCGACCGGGGCCTTAGCAACCATTGCCGCGCTGAATGTTTGGTTGCCCGCTCCGGCGAACTTCTCGAAGTCCTGGCGCGCCCGACGTTCGTCGCCATGCTCGGCCGTCCACCGGGGCGACTCCGGCATGTGGCGACGCTGGTAGAGAACCAGCACCGACGGCAGTACACCCAGGCCGAGGATCAGTCGCCACGCCAGGTCGTTGTCGACACCGACCGCGAGGACCAGCAGGCTCACGAGATAGGCGCAGACCTGACCGAACACATAGAACAGGAATGTCATGCCGACGAGTTGGCCACGGTTTCGCGCATTGGCGTACTCGGTCATGATGACGCCGCTGGCCGGGTAGTCGCCGCCGATGCCCACGCCGAGAATCAGCCGGCCGACCAACAGCACGGTGAAGCTCGGGGCGAACGCCGACACCAGGGCCCCCACGATCATCAGCACGGCTTCGAGCCCATACACGCGCCGGCGGCCGAAGATGTCGCCGAGCCGGCCGAACACCATCGCGCCCACCGCGACCGCGAGAAGCGTCGAGCTGGTCAGCATCGAGATCTGACCGCTGCCGAGGCGGAACTGCGGTGCGGCCAGCAGCGTCACCGAGCCGATGACGTTGAGGTCATAGGAGTCGGTGAAGAATCCCGCCCCGGCCGTCGCCGCTGCCTTGAAGTGGAAGACGCCGAGTTGGGCGTCGTCGATGGACTTCCCGACGCTCTCGTCGCTGGCGACGTCAGTCATTGAGGCTCCGATTCCAAGCGCGTCGACTTGTCATTACAAGAACCCTCCGATAGAGGTTCAGTAGCTGTCAACACCGGAACGTGCTGGGCAGGAGATGTTCAGATTCCCTTAACCAACAGGCTGATTCGTCAGTAAAGCCTGGTCGGAGCCCTCAACCAGACATGTATAGTCAAGTCGTGGCAACAGCACTGCACGAGGTCATCGCCGACAGCCTGAGGGAACGGATCCGCCTCGGCGAATTGGCCGTGGGCGCCCCGCTGCCCTCGGAGTCTCGGCTGTGCGAACAGTGGAACGCGTCGCGCGGACCGGTGCGCCAAGCGCTGGCCACCCTGCGCGCCGAGGGCGTCATCGCCGGCGGGCGCGGCAAACCGCCGGTGGTCTGTTCCGCCGCGACCGGACAGCCCTTCGACACGCTCCTGTCGTATTCGGCGTGGGCGCACTCGATCGGCCGTACGCCCGGGCAGCGGACCCTGGAGTTGGCGCTGCGGCGGGCCGACCAGCACGCCGCAGCGGTGCTGCATGTCGACGTCGATGCGCCGGTCGTCCAGGTGCTGCGGCTGCGCTACCTCGACGACGAGCCCGCGATGCTCGAGCGCGCCGTCTTCGTCGAGCACGTAGGTCGGCGCCTGTTCGACTTCGACTGCGATTCGGGATCCCTGTGGGCGTACCTGCTTTCACAGGGCGTGCAGTTCGCCCGCGCATCCCATGTGATCGACGCGGTGGCCGCCGACGTGCTGGACGCGCAGCACCTCGATGTGCCCGAGGGAGTTCCGTTGCTGCGTCAGCAGCGAACGACGCGAAGGCCGGACGGCGAAGTCCTTGAATACCACGATGACCGATACCTGCCGGGACTGGTCAGTTTCACCCTCGAAAACACCCTGGATGCGCGCTGCGCCCTGACGCGCAACGCCAAGCCCTAAGGAGTCGAGCTCATGACGATCCTCCCGCCCGAACTCGTGGTCCTGGACATGGCCGGCACCACGATCGACGACGGCCAGCAGGTCTACCGCGTGCTCGCCGAGACCGCGAGAGCCCACGGGGCATCGCCGTCGGAGGCCGAAATCGCCCGCTGGCACGGTGCCTCGAAGCACGAAGCGCTGCGCGAACTACTCACCTCCCGCTCCGGCACCTCCCCGAGCGCGGGCGAGCTGGAAGTGGTGGTCACCGATTTCCACGCCCGGCTCAGCACCGCCTACGCCGATCACCCGCCGCACCCGCTGCCGGGGGTCCTCGAGGCTCTGTCCACGTTGCGCGAGCGTGGTGTAAAGGTCGCGCTGACAACGGGATTCGATCGCGTCATCGTCGAATCGCTGCTATCGGCGCTGGGATGGATGGACGACGCGGTGGCGGACACCGTCGTCTGCGGCAGCGATGTGGCCGCCGGACGCCCCGCGCCCTACATGATCTTTCGGGCCATGGAACGGCTGGGCGTGACCGATGTGGCGCGCGTCCTGGTCGCCGGAGATACTCCCCGCGACCTCGAAGCCGGGACGAACTCCGGTGCCGCGATGGTGGTGGGCGTCCTCTCGGGAGCCGGCGACGCCGACCAACTCGGTGCCCACCGGCACACCCACCTGCTGCCGTCGGTGGCCGACCTGCCCGGCCTGCTCGGCGTGCGCCCGGTAGCGATGAGCGCTCCATGACCAGCGCAACCCTCGACCGGCGGATCGGCACCACCGCCGCGGCGGTATGGCGCGGCGGCGACCGGATCGCCGTCGAGCGCGTGGCGGTGCCACCGCTGGGCCCGACCGACGTGCTCGTCCGGGTGCGCCTGGCCACCGTGTGCGGCAGCGACCGGCACACCGTCAGCGGCCGTCGTCTACAACCGTGCCCGTCGATCCTCGGCCACGAGGCCGTCGGTGAGATCGTTGCCGTCGGACAAGCAGGCAGGCGCGACGTCGACGGCCATGACCTACACCCCGGGCAACGCGTCATCTGGTCGATCACGCTGCCCTGCCAAACCTGTGACCGCTGCCGCGCCGGGGTCACCGCCAAATGCCGCACCGTCCGCAAGGCCGGGCACGAGGCGCTCGACTCGGACTGGGCGTTGTCCGGCTCCTATGCCGAATATGTCTTCCTACCAAGCAGATTGGCGATCGCGGTCGTCGGCGACGACCTCAGTGACGCCGTCGCCGCTCCCGCCGCCTGCGCGACGGCGACGGTCATGGCGGTGATCGACCGCGCGGGGCCGCTGGCCGGCCGGCGGGTCATCGTCGTGGGGGTCGGCATGCTTGGACTCAACGCTGTCGCGGCTGCGGCCTCGGCCGGCGCTTCGGTGGTCACGGCGATCGATCCCAACACTGAAAGAAGGCAGCTGGCAAGGCAATTCGGCGCCACCGACGAGGCGGCATTGGTACACGACGTGGAAAGCTGCGACGTCTTGTTGGAGTTCTCCGGCTCATCGGCGGCCTTGCAGGCCGGATTGGCCGCGTTGGACGGCCAGGGCATCGCTGTCCTCGCCGGTTCCGTCGCCCCCAACGGCGCCATCGAGCTCGACCCCGAGCAAGTCGTTCGCCGGCAGCTGTCGATATTCGGCGTGCACAATTACGAGCCGCGGCACCTCAGTGCGGCGCTGAGCTTTCTGCGCGCAACCCACGACCGGTTTCCCTGGCCGGAGCTGGTTGCCCAGCCCCGGCCGCTCGCGGACGTCGCGGGTCTGCTCGTCGGCTCCCCCGGCCCCTCGCCGCGATATTCGGTCGCGCCCTAGGCCTTGGTTAGATCGTCACCATGGGCGAACGCGTCACTTTCCAGGGCTCCACGGGCGCGCGGCTGGCCGGCGTCATCGAGGTGCCCGACGGAGCGGTGCGGGGCTGGGGCGTGTTTGCGCACGGCTTCACGCTCGGCAAGGACTCGCCCGCCGCGGCGAGGATCTGCAAGCAACTTGCCGCCGACGGCATCGGCATGTTGCGCTTCGACGCGCTCGGGCTCGGCGGATCCGAGGGCGACTGGGGCGACGGGTCGTTCACCGTCAAGGTCCACGACATCGCCAAGGCGTGCGAATTCATGACAAGCCGCGGAACCCCGGCCGACATCCTGATCGGGCACTCGTGGGGCGGCGCGGCGGTGCTCGCCGCGGCGCGACAATCGCCCGGGGTGCGGTCGGTGGTGACGGTCGCCGCACCGGTCGACCCAAGCCACGTCGAAAAGCATTACGACGCAGTCGTCGACCGCTGCCTGACCGAGGGCAGCGCCGAATGGATGGTCGGTGGGCGCACGCTGACGCTCAAGCGGGCATTCGTCGAGGATGTTCGCCGGGCCCACCTGCGCGACAGGATCAAGGGTTTGCGCCTGCCGCTGCTGATCCTGCACTCGCCCACGGACAACACGGTCGGCATCGAGAACGCCAGCGAGATCTTCCGCTTGGCCCGTCACCCCCGCAGCTTCGTCTCGCTGGAGGGGTCGGATCACTTTCTCACCGCTCGCGGGCAGGCCCATCGGGCGGGGCGGATCATCGGCGCCTGGGCCGACGCCTACTTAGGCGACACGGGTTAGGTCGAGTAGGCACACCGGCCAATGCGATGCTCGATGCTCACCCGCCGACGCCGGGGGCACATTCGCCAAGCTCCCCGCGATCGCTGATGTCCAGGACTTCGACCTCGTAGCGGTCCGACAACTCCTGGCCGAACGCCATGGCCTCCGGGCCTCCGTCGGTGTCGAGGAGGCCCAGCTCGACGATGCCACCCACGCGCGCCCGGTACTCGGCACGCGGGCTGATCTTCATCGTCGGCGGTGGCCGGAACGGCAGCACGTCATGCAAGACAACCTTGCCGACAACCAGGTACGACCACGGCGCATCCGTGACCTTCAGTTGCGGCGTCGCTCGCGAGACCAGCTGCGACACCTTCGGGAACCCGCGCGCCCGCGCGATCACGTCCGCGACCTCGATATCGGCATACCAGCCGCACTCGCACTCCGGCGCCGGCGGCACGTGCTCCGGGGTGTAGCGGCATTCGGCGGCGGACCATTTCGTCGGCCAGGCCATTTCCCCGTAATACGGGGATCTCAGCACGTCCCCGGTCATTCCCGTCCAAAAGCGAAAGCCGACGGCCGTTTCCAAGCGGCCGAAACCGGGTGCGATCAGCCGGTCATCCAGCCATTCGTGCAGCCCGGGCATCGCGGCCTCGATCGCTGCCAAGGCGTGCTCGAAGTCAGCGCCAAAGACCGGGTTCCGGACGTCCACGCACCTGAGCCGGGCATCGTCGACGCCACGCTCCCGCAACACCCCCACGTGTTCGCGGCCCAACGCCACCACCAGATCGGCGGCGAGATGCTCAGGGCCGACCAGCGCAGCCCGATGGCCCGCCGGGGCGGGATAACCACTCGCGGACAGCACCGAGCACGCTTGCTCATCGGCCGTGTCGCCCACCCACGCGAGCGTGCCCGCACTGGAGATCCGCACCACATCTTCCAGACCACGCTCCCGCAGCTGCTCGGCGAACAGCGCCGCGGCCATCACCGATCGAGCGCGGTTGAAACTGCATACGAACGCGACGTGCAGCCTTGGATTACCCACCGTCCGCACCGCATCCCACGCAGCGCAGCGAGCTCATGGAAGTCCTTCAATCGAGGGTGACCGTTGTATGCGACTCGCCTCGAGCAGATTTGAGTCGGTCGCCAGCTTATCGGTGGGGTCTCGGGTCAGCCGCTCCGCTGTCGTGCCAGGACAAACGCCTCGATGTGGCGCGTTCCGGCCCGCGCTTCGTACTTGCGCCAGCCCGGATACAGCTCAAGGCCTTTCGCCCAGATCTCGTCGCGCTCGCCGGGCGCGGCGAGCCGCGCGTTCGCGTGCCAGCTATCCCGGCCGATGGCCACCGTCGCTTCGGGGTGGGCCTTGAGGTTGTGGTACCAGGAGGGGTGCTTGGTGCCGCCGAAGTTGGACGCGATGAGGGCCAGGCCGTCCGGGTGCGGGATTCCGTACACGGCGACGGTGCGCGGCTCACCGGATCGCGCGCCGGTGGTGGTGAGCATGACCACCGGGATGCCGGTTGCCAGCCCGGCGAAGCTGGTTCTGCCCCCGCTGACCCGGGTGATGACCCGGTCGAGGTGGTGCGCCGTGGGGCGAAGGAGCGCGACACCCACCGGTGTCGACGCGAAGCGACGCATCATCCGGTGAAACGGATTGGCATTGTCGAAGGACTGGCCGGGCATGGTGTCATTGTGAACCGACCCGGGGCGGCTCAGGGTCGATTCGACCAGCTGAGAATCCCCATGAAACGCGCCACAAGCGTCGCTTACGACACTAAGCTGCAGCTCGTGGGCAAGAACGTGTTTGCCAACGGCCGGGGGCGCTGGCTGGCGATCATGGCCTCGTTCGTGCTTGCGGCCGGCATGGTCTACGCCCAAGACACAAAGCCGCGATGCTGCGCGCCGAACGCCGTGGCCGCGGCCCCCACCACAGCGGTCGCCGCGCCGCCCAATGCCGTCCCGCCCAACACCCCGCACACTGCCACTCCCGCGGAAGTCGAGATGCTGGCCGCGAACGCGCCCGCCGCCGCCCAGCAGTTCCAGGTCGCGTTGCCCCACGGCCTGGCTTCGGAGGACCGGCTCCAGGTCAAGACGATCTGGGCGGAGCGAGCCATCAGCGTGCTGTTTCCGCAGATCAAGACGATCTACGGGTACCGCGAAGATCCCCTGCCGTGGCATCCCAACGGGTTGGCGATCGACGTGATGATCCCGAACCACAACAGCCTCGAGGGCATCGAGCTGGGCAACCAGATCGCCGGGTACGCCCTGGCGAACGCGAAGCGATGGGGAATCAACCACGTGATCTGGCGGCAGAAGATCTATCCGGGCGTCGGAGGAGGCAGCTGGACCGCCGACCTCGGGTCGGAAACCCTCAACCACTACGACCACGTCCACATCGCCACCAACGGCGGCGGCTACCCGACCGGGCACGAGGTCTATTACATCGCCTCGATGACGCCCGCGCCCAACCAGTGACACGCCGGACCCGGCGGGTCCCCGCATTGCGTCATGGCCGCCGCAGCAGGAACAGGCCGTAGGCGGCGACGGACTGCGCGTCGGCGATCACTCCGGAACGGATCATCTGCTCGACGTCCTCGCGATCGAACCAGGCGCTGCGCAGGTCCTGTTCCTCGTGCTCGAGGTCCGGCTCGCCCTCGACGATTCCGGTGGCCAGGAACACCCACCCGCGCTGGCTCGTCATGCCCGGTGCGACGTCGAGCTGGCCGAGGACCTCGAACGACGTCGCGCTCAATCCCGTTTCCTCGCGCAACTCACGCGCGGCCAGCTCGGAGGGGTCCGTGTCCGCCAAACCGGGTGCGGTTCCTTGCGGGAATTCCCAGCGTCGCGCCCCGAGCGGGTACCGAAACTGCTCGACCAGCCGGAAGCGGTGCCCGTCGAACGGCATCACCAGCGCATAGTCGGGCTTGTCCACCACGCCGTAAATGCCGGGGCTGCCGTCCGGGCGACGGATGTCGTCTTCGCGGAGCACCATCCATTGGCTCCGGTAGACCTCGCGGGACGCGACGCATTCGATGAAGTGCACCCGCCCAGTATCACTGCCGGCCCACGACGCGTCCCATCACCGGGGGGCCGTGAAGCGGTCGTACGTTCGGCGCAGTGCGCCGCGGTCGACGGAATGCAACACGCTGGCGAGGGCCCCGAAGACGTCGACGTGTCCGACGGTGGGATCCGCCGTTTCGCCGCGGGTGTATTCCCACGGCAGGGATCGTCCGCGGCGCAGCACCTCGCCGAGATACCACACCGCGCCGTCGACGAACGGGGCATTGCGTTCCTCGTCCAGGAGCTGTTCGGGTGTCGGGGCCTTCTGAACGAGCAGCTCTTCCAGCGCATCGAGGGACTCCGGGGAGAAGTCCCAGACGGCATCGCCGCCGTAATGGCTTGCCCAGACCGGGAATTGGGCACCCCGCTCGGCAAGCCAGCACCGCAAGTATTCGCCATTCGAAAAGCGTTGTGTCGCTTGTTGTTTGGCGCACAATCGGCGTTTGGTGGATTCTTCGACCCGGTCGCGCATCTCGGCCACCCAGCGGAGGTCCTCGACACGGTCCCGCCACTTCGCCAGTTCCTCCTGGGCGGCGACGGTCAGCGGGCTGTCGTCACCGAAGACCCGGGCTTCGTCGTCGGCCAGGGCTTGCCAGGTGGCAACCTTGTCCCGGTAGTCCTCGGGTTCGGACTCCCACAGCGCGATCGTGTGCCGTGCGATCAACGTGTGGCGGTGGTCGTGGCCCAGCTTCTCTCGCATCACCTCGACCAGCGACTCGAGTTGGGCCATGGCCCCGGCGGCGTCCACCGATTCGCCGTGCCATTGCGCCAGCGACAACCGCATCCCCAGCGTGTCCTCGTGGTGTTCGCCGAGCACCCGGCGCCGCGCGGCAAGGACGCGCTCACCCTCGGCGATGGCACCCGGGTAGTCACCGAGCTCCTTGCGCTGGTGCGCCACCCGGTCCCTGGACGTCAGCACGGTCGGGTGCTCGGCGCCCAGCACGCCTTCTTCGTCGGCCAACAGCTGCGACCATTCGGCCAGGGCGGCGCGCCCCTCGGGCTGCGGCCGGTCCGCGAACATGTGACGCGCCGTCAACGTGGTGATGTGGTTGCGCCCGAGCACCTCCTCGAGTTCGGGTACCAGCTGCTCGAGAGCGGCATACGCCCCGGCCTGGTCTCCCATCTGCAGCTGCAGGTGCACCAGCGCGAGCTCCATGTCCAACACGTTGGGATGGCGCTCCCCCAGGATCGGCCGGCACAGCGCGACCAGCTCGTTCATCAGCGGCAAAGCCCCGGCGAAGTCGGCCGCGGCGATGCGCTCCGAGATGAGCCGGGTCAAGGCGGCGAGCGGCCCGGGCAGTTCCGGCTGCGTCATATCGCTATCGAATCTCGCGCGCGGCGCCGTGGCAATTCACCCCGCCTTCGGCGTCACCGGTGTCGCGCTGGCATGAATCGGCACGGTGCCCGATAGTCATAGGAACAAAACGCCAACGTCAGCAGAGGTGGGGGCTATGCCGGACGCCCGGGAGCGGGGGTGACCTTGCGCGGCCACATCATCGTCAGCGGCGACGACGCGCTGGCCACCACGATCGTCGAGGAGCTCAACACCGCCGGCATGCACATCGTCAAGGTCCGCACCGCCGGTGAGCTCGAAACCGTCGGGGTCACCCGCGCTCTCGCCGTGATCTGCGTCGGGGACGACGACGCGACCAACCTGGAAATCGCGCTGCTGGCACGCAAGGCCAACCCGCGCGTGCGGGTGGTGGCGCGGCTGGCCAATGACGTGCTGCGCACGGCCATGGCCGCCGACAAGCGCCCAGGGGCGATCCTGGACGTCGCCGACCTGGCGGCGCCCTCGGTCGTCGAGGCGTGTCTGGCGCACACCGTGCACCCGTTCGAGGCGGCGGGCATCGAGTTCGTCGTCTCCGGCGCCGCGGCGCCGTACAGCGCGACGCTGCGCGAGATCTACGGCGACCTGGCGCCGGTGGCGGTGATTCACGGCGAGAACTGCGCCACCCCGGGAGAGGTGGTGTCCTGTCCGGGCCGCGACCTGCCGATCCACGCCGGCGACTGGACCGCGATGATCGGCACCGCCGACGAACTGGCCGCCCGCGGCATCAGGGTTCCGCGGCCCACGGTGACGCGATATCGCCTGACCCGGCTGCGCAGAGCGCTCGACGGCGCGCGCGCCCTGCGTGACGACGTCAACCCGATGTTCGCGCGGGCGTTGCTGGCGGCGGCGTGCCTGCTGATCGGGTCGACGGTGGTGCTGCGGTTCAGCTACCAGCCGCATCCGAAGATGACGTGGCTCGACGCGCTGTATTTCAGCACGGAGACGATCGCGACGGTGGGGTACGGCGACTTCAGCTTCCTGCAGCAGCCCACCTGGCTGCGGCTGTTCAGCATCATGTTGATGTTCGCCGGTGTGACGACCACCGCGCTTCTGGTCGCCTTCATCGCCGACCTGCTGCTATCGCGGCGTTTCGCCCATTCGGTCGGCCGCCGCCGGGCGCGCCACCTGCGCAACCACGTCATCGTCGTCGGGCTGGGTTCGTTCGGCAGCCGCGTGATCGCCGACTTGAGGTCGGCCGGGTACGACGTCGCGGTGATCGAGCGCGACGAGAACAACCGGTTTCTGTCGACGGCGGCCGACCTTGACGTGCCGGTGATCTTCGGCGACGCGACGCTGCGCCAGACGCTGGAGGCGGCGCGCGTCGACCACGCCCGCGCGGTGGCGGTGCTGACGCAGGACGACATGGTCAACATCGAGACCGGGATCGTGCTGCGCGAGATGCTGGGACCCCGGGTGAAGCCCGAAGTCGTGCGGCCCGACGTTCCCCTGGTCCTCCGGGTCTATGACCGTGCGCTGGGTGCCGCGGTGGCGCAGCGGTTCGGCTTCGAAAACGTCCGGTCCACCGTCGAACTGGCCGCGCCATGGTTCATCGGCGCCGCGATGGGCCTGCAGGTGCTGGGCACCTTTTCCGTCGGGCAGCGCTCGTTCATGATCGGCGGGATGCACGTGGCCCCCGGCAGCGAACTCGACGGGCTGAAGATGTTCGAACTGTCGACGCAAACCCGCGTCATCGCGATCACCCGCCAGGACGCGCCGGTCGAGCTCCACCCGCGCCGTGACGCCTGGCTGCGGGGCGGCGACACCGTCTACCTGGTCGGCCCGTACCGCGAACTGCTGGCGACGCTGCGCAAGGGTCAGCCTCCGCAGCAGCCGGCGGCGGGCGACGACCAGCGCGCGTCGGCCTAACCCTAGATCTTGGCCGCCACGTCCGCCGCGCGGCTGAGCTGGTCGACGTCCGAGCTGGTCGGGATGAGCTGCACCTCGTCGGCCCCGATGGCCTCGAACTTGCGCAGC
Source organism: Mycobacterium sp. E342 (assembly GCF_001667665.1). Taxonomy (NCBI): domain Bacteria; kingdom Bacillati; phylum Actinomycetota; class Actinomycetes; order Mycobacteriales; family Mycobacteriaceae; genus Mycobacterium; species Mycobacterium sp. E342. Next base: position 17,067 of record NZ_LZJM01000078.1, on the reverse strand, counting down.
ACCGCCAGCAGCTCGTCCTCGGTGCCGGCCCAGCCGGTCGTCGGCGCCATCGCGTCGACGTATTCCCCCGGTATCCAGTTCATGTAGCGCCGCAGATGACGATGCACCTGGGCGCGGGCCTGCTCGGGCGAGCCGAACGCGAACCAGAACGACGTCACCAGGTGTGGTTTGCCCTTGCCCGCCCGCGCCCACGCGTCGCGCGCGACGTCGAACAGCTCGTTCTGCTTGGCGGGATCCAGGTCCAGGGTGGTCCCGGCCAGCCCCGCGGCCCAGGAAGCGGCGCTGCGGATGGTCTTCGGGCCGATGCTGCCCACCAACAGCGGCGGACCGCCGGGCTGCACCGGCGCGGGCCCGACCGGCAGGACCGAGTCGGTGAGCTTCTCCCCGGCCCACACCCGCTTCATCACGGCCACGCGTTCGGCCATGTCGCGCATGGTCTGCGTCGCCGGGTCGGCGCCGACGGCGTGGTAGTCCTCGTGCCTGCCGCCCACGCCGATCCCCACGCTCAGCCGCCCACCACAGAGCATGTCCCCGGTCGCCAGCGCCTTGGCCAGCATGACGGGATCGTGCAGCTGCGGGACGATCACGGTCGTCAGCAGCCGCACCCGGCTGGTCCAGGCGGCCAGCGCTCCGAGCAGGGTGAGGTTGTCCGGGTTGTCGAATGCGATCCGCTCGCCCCAGCACAGCGATGAGAACGGGCCCTCGTCGATCGCGCGCGCCCAACTCTCCAAAATTTCCGCATCCAAGTCCGGTTCCATCACCGGCAGCGTCATCGCAATCCGCACGACGGCGATTCTGGCATGGCAGTCAACATCCGGGTGCGCAAGTGGCAGCATGGAGCAGATGGGTTTCACCAGCACTTCCATCGCGCACGTCCGCCTCACCGTCACCGATATCGAGCGGTCCCGACAGTTTTACGAGAGCGTGTTCGCCTGGCCGGTGCTCCTCGAGGTGCCCGACAACGCCGACGAGGCCACCCGCAACCAGTTGAGCTTCCTGTTCGGTGGCGTCATCTACGACCTCGGTGGCACGCTGCTCGGACTGCGGCCCGTCGCTGCCGACCGCTTCGACGAAGACCGCACCGGGCTCGACCACATCGCGTTCCGGGTCGCCAGCAAGGACGAATTGGATTCCGCCGCAGCCCATCTCGATGATCTGGGCGTCTCTCACGAGCCGGTCAAGGACATCGGGCCGTCCTACATCCTGCAGTTCCGCGACCCCGACAACATCGCCCTGGAGCTCACAGCACCCAAATAGGAGGAGCATGGCCATCAGTTTCAACCACACGATCGTCGCCTCCCGCGACAAGCGCAAGTCCGCGGAATTCCTCGCCGAATTGTTCGGCCTGCCGGACCCAAAGCCGTTCGGCCACTTCATGGTTGTCCAACTCGAGCACGACGCCAGCCTGGACTACGCGGACGCCTCCGACGGCGGGGAGATCCCGCGGCAGCATTACGCCTTCCTGGTGTCCGAAGAGGAATTCGACACGATCTACGGAAAGATCCAGTCACGAGGCCTGGAGCACTGGGCCGACCCCGGCGCCAGACGGCCCGGCGAGATCAACCATAGGGACGGTGGGCGCGGCGTGTACTTCCTGGACCCCTCGGGGCATGCCATGGAGATTCTCACCCACCCCTACGGGGCGGGAGGCCAGCGGTAGCGGTTATTCGCCCGCGCGCGGTGTACCGTGCCGCACGCTCTCCTGCGTCCGGTAGTCCTCGGCGAACTGCGCGACGTGTCTGGGCAGGGCGTTGGCGGCGACGTCGGCCAGCGTGGTTTCCTCCAGCACCGAGCGCATGCTGGCGCGCAACGCCCGCCAGACGTCGGTGAGCGCCGCGGTGGGGCCCGAGTAGGGCAGGTCGCCCAGACCGATGTCACGCACGCTGGCCAGTGGCCCGTCGATGCAGCGCAACACGTCGGCGATGCTGATCTCGTTGCCGGGGCGGGCCAGTTCGTAACCGCCCTCGCGGCCCCGATGGCTTCTCACCAGGCGGTCGGTGCGCAGGTTGGTCAGGATGTCGACGAGAAACTGCGGCGGTATGCCCTGCGCCTGGGCCAAGTCGTCGGTTTTCACCAACGTCCCGTGGGGGACCGTGGCGAGCTGGACCATGGCCCGCACCGCGTACTCCGCCTTCGCCGACATGCGCACTCTCAGGATTGTGCCACCCGAGGTGCGAAATTCGGCGTAGCCGGGCGCACTATCCGCGCGATTCGAGCAGATCGACGATGCTTAGTGCCTGCTCCTCGACGGTGCGGTCCGGCGTCAGCCGCAGGTCGGGGTTGGCCGGCGGTTGATACGGGCTGTCGATGCCGGTGAAGTGTGCGATCTCGCCCGCGCGGGCCCTGGCGTAGAGCCCCTTCGGATCACGTTGCTCGCATTCTTCGATGGGGGTGTCACAGAACACCTCGACGAAGTCGAACCCCGCGGCCGCGTGCACATTACGGGCCATCTCGCGCTGTTCGGTCAGCGGGCTGATGGCGGGCACCAGCACGACGTTGCCGCAGTCGGCGAGCAGAGCCGCCACATGCGCCAGCCGGCGCAGGTTCTCGGCGCGGTCGGCCATGCTGAAGCCCAGGTCGGCATTCAAGCCGTGCCGCAGGTTGTCGCCGTCGAGAACGTAAGCGGGGATGCCCTTTTCGAGCAGCTTCTGCTCGACCAGCATCGCTACCGAGGACTTGCCGGATCCCGACAGACCGGTGAACCATACGGTCCTGCCCCGCGGCCGGGCTTCGGCGACGGCCGATGACTTGTGCCGCACGGTGTTCGGGCTCGCCGTCTGCACCGAGACGTCACGCAGCACCATGCCCGCGGCGACGGTGCCGTTGGTGTGCGGGTCGATCAGGATGAATGAGCCCGTGCTGGCGTTGCGGGTGTACTCGTCGAGCAACAGGGGCACCTGGGTGCGCAGCGAGATGCGACCAAGTTCGTTGAGCTGCAACGCGTTTGCAGTCTTGTCGCGGTGCAGGGTGTTCACGTCCAGGCGGTAGTCCAGCCCGGTCACCCTCGCGCGGGTGGTGCGGGTGGTGTGCTTGATGACGTATTCGCGGCCGGGCTCCAGCGTCGCCTCGTCGGCCATCCAGCACACGGTCGCGTCGAATTCCTGGGCGATCCGGGGCTGGTTGTTGCTGCGGGCGATGAGATCACCGCGCGAGATATCGATCTCGTCGGCAAGGCTGATCGACACGGCCATCGGCGGAAACGCTTCTTCGACAGGACCGTTCGGCCCGTCGATCGCGGTGATACGGGTGGTCTTGCCGATCGGCAGGACGACGACCTCGTCACCGGCACGCATGACCCCGCTGGCCACGGTGCCGGCATAGCTGCGGTGGTCTTGGTGTTCGCGGGTGTGCGGCCGGATGACGTACTGGACCGGGAATCGCACGTCGACCAGGTTGCGGTCGCCGGCGATGTAGACCTCCTCCAGGTGCGACAGCAACGCCGGACCCTCGTACCAGGGCGTCTGGTCCGACTTGGACACCACGTTGTCGCCGTGCAACGCCGAAAGCGGGATGGTGGCCACGTCGTGCACGTCCAGGCGCGCGGCGAACGCGTGGAATTCGTCCCGGATCGCCTCGAATTTGTCTCTGTCCCAGCCGATCAGGTCCATCTTGTTCACGGCGAGCACGATGTGCTGGATGCCCAGCAACGAGGCCAGGAAGGCGTGCCGGCGAGACTGCTCCAGCAGGCCGTGCCGGGCGTCGACGAGCACGATCACCAATTGCGCGGTCGACGCGCCGGTCACCATGTTGCGGGTGTACTGGATGTGGCCCGGGGTGTCGGCGATGATGAATTTCCGCTTGGGAGTGGCGAAGTAGCGGTAGGCGACGTCGATCGTGATGCCCTGCTCGCGTTCGGCGCGCAAGCCGTCCGTCACCAGCGCCAGGTCGGTGTAGTCGTGGCCGCGCTCCTTGGACGTCTGCTCCACCGCGGCCCACTGGTCCTCCATGACGGCCTTGGAGTCGTAGAGCAGGCGCCCGATCAGCGTGGACTTGCCGTCGTCGACGGAACCCGCGGTGGCCAGGCGAAGCAGCGTGGTGGGTGTGGCCATCAGAAGTACCCCTGCCGTTTGCGATCTTCCATGCCGGCTTCCGAGATTCGGTCGTCGGCCCTGGTGGCACCCCGTTCGGTCAACCGGGACACCGCGGTCTCGGCGATGACCTCCTCCACCGTCGAGGCCTCCGATTCCACGCATCCGGTGCAGGTGACGTCGCCGACCGTGCGGAAACGGACCGTCGCTTCGAACACCGGCTCGTCGTCGCGGGGTTGCATGTGCCGGTCGACGGCCAGCAGCATGCCGTCGCGGCGAAACACCTTGCGCCGGTGGGCGTAATAGATCGACGGCAGCGCGATGTTCTCGGCACCGATGTAGGACCAGATGTCGAACTCGGTCCAGTTGGACAGCGGGAAGGCCCGGATGTGCTCGCCCTTGTGATGCCGGCCGTTGTAGATGTTCCACAGCTCGGGCCGTTGCGCCTTCGGGTCCCACTGGCCGAACTCGTCGCGGAAGCTGAACACCCGCTCCTTGGCGCGCGCCTTCTCCTCGTCGCGGCGCGCTCCGCCGAACGCCGCGTCGAACTTGTTTTCCCGGATGGCGCGCAGCAGCGTCACGGTCTGGATCGGGTTGCGTCCCTGCTTCGGCTCGACGACGCGGCCGGCGTCGATGTCCTCCTGGACCGACGCGACCACCAGGCGCACCCCGTGCTCGGCGACCAGCTCGTCGCGGGTGGCGATCACCTCGTCGAAGTTGTGGCCGGTGTCGACGTGCATCACCGGGAACGGCAACCTCCCGGGCTTAAACGCCCGCAGTGCCAGGTGCAGCATGACGATGGAGTCCTTGCCGCCAGAGAACAACAGCACCGGCCGCTCGAACTCGGCGGCCACCTCCCGGATGATGTGGATCGCTTCGGCCTCCAGCGAGCGCAGATGGCTCAACTCGTACTGGCCGGCGGCGGGGGCCGCCTTCAGATCGCTGGTCATAGCTTCCTCGGGTAAACCTGGTAGAGTCGGTCAAGTTTAGCAGCTTTGCCATCCATGGCATCAGCTCGGGGCGACGGTTGTCAAGTGGGGGCCGCTCATGGCGCGGACGACGGTCATCCGACGGATCGGGTCAAGACCGGCGGCGACCCTTTTCCGGCCGATGCCTGGTACGAAAGCATCAACGGATGACCTCCGACGCTGCACCCGACCGCCCATCATCGAGTGGCCGTGACGTCATCGCGCAGTTCCTCCCCCAATCACCGTTCGTCGCCAAGCTGGGCATCGTCGCCGACCGGCTCGACGACCGCGAGGTGAGGTTGCGGCTGCCGTGGGACGCCTCGAACGTGACGATCGGTGACATGGTCCACGGGGGCGCGATCGCCACCCTCGCCGATGTCACCGTCATGGCGGCGGCACGGTGCGGCGCGCAGGCACCCCCGGAACTGCGTGGGGTGACCGTCTCGATGGCCTTGGATTTCATGGCGCCGGCCCGGGCCACCGACGTGATCGGCGTGGGCCGGGTGTTGCGGCGCGGCCGGTCGCTGGTCAACTGCGAGGCCGAGATCGTGGACGCGCGGGGCAAGCTCGTGGCGAAGGCCCTCGCCACCTACAAGGTGGGCTGAGCGCTAGACCTTGACTTCCTCGAGCTTTCCCGTGGCGACGTCGAAGACGAATCCGCGCACGGACTCGTGCTTGGTCACGAACGGGCTGTTGCCGATGCGCCGCAACGACTGCCGGACGTCCTCGGCAACGTCGGGGAAGGCTTCGGGCGCCCACGCCGGCTTGACACCGGTCTCCTCTTGAATGGCGCGCTTGAAGTCGTCGTCGGTGAAGGTCAGCATCCCGCAGTCGGTGTGGTGGATCAGGACGATCTCCCGGGTCCCCAGTAACCGCTGGCTGATGGCCAGCGACCGGATCACGTCGTCGGTGACCACCCCGCCGGCGTTGCGGATAACGTGTGCCTCCCCCTCGTTGAGGCCGAGGGCGCGGTACACGTCGAGCCGGGCGTCCATGCAGGCGACTACCGCGACGTGCTTGGCCGGCGACATCGGCAGCGGGCCGTGGAAGCTGCTCGCATAGTGCGCGTTGTTGGCCAGGAAGTCGTCGGTAACCGTCACGCAAGCCTCCTCGGAATGTCGCAGCACGCGAATTTGCTGCCCACATCGGTGCCGCGGTGATGTTAACAACGGGCCATCATCAATTGACGCATGAAAATCAGCGGGATCACAAGGATCGACGGCCGAACCGGGCCGGTGCGGGCCGGAATCGTTAACCTGTCCCAATGCGGGTCGGGCGGTGCGATCGGAGATGATTCGCTTCTTGGCGCGCCGGTTGCTCAACTACGTCGTGCTGCTGGCGCTGGCATCGTTTCTCACGTTTTGCCTGACATCGGTGGCCTTCCGCCCACTGGACAGCCTCTTGCAGCGCAGTCCACGGCCGCCGCAGTCTGTCATCGACGCCAAGGCGCACGCGCTCAACCTCGACAAGCCGATACCGATCCGCTATGCGCAGTGGGCCTCGCACGCCGTGCGCGGCGACTTCGGCAAGACCATCACCGGGCAGCCCGTCGGCGCCACACTCTGGCGGCGCGTCGGAGTCACCCTGCGGCTCCTGGTCGTGGGGTCACTGGCGGGCACCGTCCTGGGCATCGTGGCCGGGGCCTGGGGGGCCATCCGCCAATACCGAATCAGTGACCGCCTCGTCACGATGGCGGCGCTGCTGGTGCTGAGCACTCCGACGTTCGTCATCGCCAGCCTCTTGATCCTCGGCGCATTGCGGGTGAACTGGGCTTTGGGCGTGCACCTTTTCGACTACACCGGGGAAACCTCGCCGGGCGTCGACGGCGGGGCCTGGCACCAGGTGGTGGACCGGTTGCGGCACCTCATCCTGCCCACGCTCACCCTGACCTTGGCGGCCGCCGCCGGGTACAGCCGTTATCAGCGCAACGCGATGCTCGACGTCCTGGGCCAGGATTTCATTCGCACGGCGCGCGCCAAGGGGCTCACCCGCCGGCGCGCACTGGTGAAGCACGGACTGCGCACGGCGCTGATACCGTTGGCCACCCTGTTCGCCTACGGGGTCGCCGGACTGGTGACCGGCGCGGTGTTCGTGGAGAAGATCTTCGGCTGGCACGGCATGGGCGAATGGCTGGTGCAGGGCATCGCGACGCAGGACACCTACATCATCGCCGCCATTACGCTGTTTTCCGGCACGGTCGTGCTGTTGGCGGGTCTGCTCTCCGACGTCTTCTACGCAGCCCTCGATCCCAGGGTGCGGGTGTCATGACGGCCGAGCCCAAAGTGGAAGGTGCTCAGGGGATCTCGTCCCCGAAACCATCGGAGTTCACCTCGCGCCGCACCCTGGTGCTGCGCAGGTTCGTGCGCAACCGGTTGGCTGTCGCGGCGCTCACCCTGCTGGTGCTGCTGTTCGTCGGCTGTTACGCACTGCCGGGCGTGCTGCCGTATTCCTATGACGACCTCGACTTCGACGCGCTGTTACAACCGCCGAACGCCCGGCACTGGCTGGGCACCAACGCGCTGGGGCAGGACCTGCTGGCACAAATCCTGCGGGGCATGCAGAAGTCGATGCTGATCGGTGTGTGCGTCGCGGTCATCTCGACCGGCATTGCCGCCACGGTCGGCTCGATCGCGGGCTATTTCGGTGGCTGGCGGGACCGGGCGCTGATGTGGCTGGTCGACCTGCTGTTGGTGGTGCCCAGCTTCATCCTCATCGCGATCGTCACTCCGCGAACCAAGAGCTCCGCCAACATCGGAATGCTTGTCTTGCTGCTCGCCGGCTTCGGCTGGATGATCAGCTCGCGCATGGTGCGCGGCATGACCATGAGTCTGCGTGAACGCGAATTCATCAGGGCCGCAAGGTACATGGGCGTGTCGAGTCGGCGGATCATCCTGCGCCACGTGGTGCCCAACGTGGCCTCGATCCTGATCATCGACGCCGCCCTCAACGTCGCCTCGGCCATCCTGGCCGAGACCGGGCTGAGCTTTCTCGGTTTCGGGATTCAGCCGCCGGACGTGTCGCTGGGCACGCTGATCGCCAACGGCACCCAGTCCGCGACCACCTTCCCGTGGGTGTTCCTGTTTCCCGCGGGGGTGCTGGTGCTGATCCTGGTGTGCGCCAACGTGACCGGCGACGGCCTGCGCGACGCGCTGGACCCCGGCAGCGGCATGTTGCGGGGCGGCACCCGTTGACCGCGCTGCTCGAGGTGGCCGATCTGGCCGTCAGTTTCCCGACGGACGGTGAACCGGTGACCGCGGTGCGCGGCATCAGCTACAGCATCGCCCCGGGCGAGGTCGTGGCGATGGTCGGCGAATCCGGTTCGGGCAAGTCGGTTTCGGCGATGGCGGTGGTCGGCCTGCTACCGGAGTACGCGCGGGTGCGCGGCTCGGTGCGGTTGCACGACACCGAGTTGCTGGGCCTGGGCGACGACGCGATGTCGCGGTTCCGCGGCAAGGCGGTCGGCATGGTGTTCCAGGATCCGATGTCGGCGCTGACTCCCGTCTACACCGTCGGGGACCAGATCGCCGAGGCGATCGAAATTCACCAGCCGCACGTCGGCAAGAAGGCCGCCCGCCGCCGCGCGGTGGAACTCCTCGAGTTGGTCGGTATCGCTCAGCCCGAACGGCGTGCCCGCGCGTTTCCGCACGAGCTGTCCGGCGGCGAGCGGCAGCGGGTGGTCATCGCGATCGCGATCGCCAACGATCCCGACCTGCTGATCTGCGACGAACCCACCACCGCGCTGGACGTCACCGTGCAGGCACAGATCCTCGAGGTGCTCAAGACGGCGCGCGACGTCACCGGCGCCGGCGTGCTGATCATCACCCACGACCTGGGCGTGGTCGCCGAGTTCGCCGACCGGGCGCTGGTCATGTACGCGGGCCGGGTTGTCGAATCCGCCGGAGTGCACGCCCTGTATCGCGATCGCCAAATGCCCTACACCGTAGGCCTGTTGGGCTCGGTCCCGCGGCTCAACGCCACGCAGGGCACCCGGCTGGTGCCCATCCCGGGCGCGCCACCGTCGTTGGTCGGACTGGGACCGGGCTGCCCCTTCGCGCCGCGCTGCCCCCTCGTCATCGAGGAATGCCGCGCGGACGAACCGGAGTTGCTCCCCGTCGGTGCCGACCACCGGGCGGCCTGCATCCGCACCGACCAGGTCAATGGACGCACCGCCGCGGAGATCTACGGTGTCAACACCGAGGCGCATGCCCCCGCGTCCGGCGACTCGTCGGTCGTCGTGCGGGTGCGCGACCTGGTCAAGACCTTTTCCCTGACCAAAGGTGTGGTGTTGCGCCGCAGCGTCGGCGAGGTCCGCGCGGTCGACGGCGTCAGTTTCGAGTTGCGGCAGGGGCGCACCCTCGGCATCGTCGGCGAGTCCGGCTCGGGCAAATCGACCACGCTGCACGAGATCCTGGAATTGGTTGCGCCGCAGTCTGGTTCGATCGAAGTGCTCGGCACCGACGTGGCAACCCTGACCGCGTCGCAACGGCGATCGTTGCGGCGCGACATCCAGGTGGTGTTCCAAGACCCGGTGGCGTCACTGGACCCCCGGCTGCCGGTGTCCGACCTTCTCGCCGAGCCGTTGCTGGCCAACGGCTTCGGTAAGAGCGAGACCAACGCGCGCGTCGCCGAACTGCTCGACATCGTGGGATTGCGCCGAGCGGACGCCGCCCGATATCCCGCCGAGTTCTCCGGCGGGCAGAAGCAGCGCATCGGCATCGCGCGGGCGCTGGCGTTGCAGCCCAAGATCCTGGCGCTCGACGAGCCGGTCTCCGCCCTGGACGTCTCCATTCAGGCCGGCATCATCAACCTGCTGCTCGATCTGCAAGAGCGGTTCGGCCTGTCGTATCTGTTCGTGTCCCATGACCTTTCGGTGGTCAGACACCTCGCGCACCAGGTCGTGGTCATGTATGCCGGCACGATCGTGGAGCAGGGCGACAGCGGCCAGGTGTTCGACAACCCGCGGCACGAGTACACCCGGAGGCTACTGGGGGCCGTGCCACAACCGGATCCGGGCAGACGTGTCTAGGCGGGTCGCGACGGCGATCGTCGTTGTGGCGCTTGTGGTGTCCGGTTGCTCGCCGGCCATCAACCTGGCGCCCGAAAACGGCCGTAGCGCGGAGATCGGCACCACCAGCGACATCAACCCGCAGGACCCCGCCACGCTGCAAGACGGCGGCAGCCTGCGGCTGGCGCTCAGCGACTTCCCACCCAATTTCAACATCCTGCACATCGACGGCAACTCGGCCGAAGTCGCCGCGATGATGAAGGCCACCCTGCCCCGGGCCTTCATCATCGGTGCGGACGGCTCGACCACGGTGGACACCGACTACTTCGCCAGCGTCGAACTCACCGGGACCGCACCGCAGGTGGTGACCTACACGATCAACCCGCGCGCGGTGTGGTCCGACGGCACACCGATCACGTGGGAAGACATCGCCAGCCAGATCCACGCGTTGAGCGGCGCCGACAAGACGTTCGAGATCGCCGGGCCCAGCGGCGCGGACCGGGTCGCGTCGGTCACCCGGGGTGTCGACGACCGGCAAGCCGTGGTGACCTTCGCCAAGCCGTACGCCGAGTGGCGCGGCATGTTCGCCGGTAACGGCATGCTGCTGCCCAGGAGCATGACGGCCACGCCGGAGGCGTTCAACAAGGGCCAGCTCGAGGGGCCCGGACCGTCGGCGGGCCCCTTCATCGTCACGTCGCTGGACCGGACGACACAGCGGATCGTCTTGTCGCGCAACCCGAAATGGTGGGGTTCCCGGCCGCGACTGGACAACATCACCTACCTGGTACTCGATGATGCCGCGCGGCTGCCGGCCCTGCAGAACAACACCATCGACGCGTCCGGCGTCGGTTCCGTCGACCAGCTGACCATCGCGCAACGCACGAAGGGGATCTCGATCCGGCGCGCCCCCGCGCCCGCATGGTCTCACTTCACGTTCAACGGCGCCCCGGGATCGATCCTGGCCGACAAGGCGCTGCGCCTCGCGGTGGCCAAGGGCATCGACCGTCGCACCATCGCCAAGGTCGTCCAATACGGCCTCACGAGCGATCCGGTGGCGTTGGGCAACCACATCTACGTCGCCGGGCAGAAGGGCTACCAGGACAACAGCGCGGTCCTCCCCTATGACCCGGAGCAGGCCAAGCGGGAGCTCGACGCCCTGGGCTGGAAGCTGAACGGCCAGTTCCGGGAGAGGAACGGTCGCCCGCTGGTCATTCGCGATCTGTTCTATGACGCCCAGGGGAGCCGGCAGTTCGCCCAGATCGCCCAGCACAGCCTCGCGCAGATCGGCGTCAAGCTCGAACTGGTGTCCAGATCCGGCAGCGGGTTCTTCACCAACTACATCAACGTCGGGGCTTTCGACATCGCCCAATTCGGTTGGCTCGGTGACGCTTTCCCCCTCTCGGCGCTGACGCAGATCTACCTGTCGGGCGGGGAGAGCAACTTCGGAAAGATCGGCAGCCCCCAGATCGACGCGGCGATCGAGCGGACCCTGCAGGAACTCGACCCCGGCAAGGCCCAGGCGTTGGCCAACGATCTCGACAGACTCATCTGGGCCGAAGGGTTCAGCCTGCCGCTGACGCAGTCGCCGGGCGACGTCGCCGTCCGCAGCACGTTGGCCAATTTCGGCGCCGCCGGTCTGGGCGACCTGCGCTACACCGCCATCGGATTCATGCGCGGGTGATCCGGCGCAGCACCGCCGGGATCGGCAGGGCGCCCTCCACGACGGCGGCCACCGCGATCGCTTTCCACAACAGGCGCAGCTCCGGGCGCTCGGGAAGCGCGTCCAGCGCCGGCGCTTTCGCGGTGAGCCCGTCGAGCTCACCGCGCCACACCGCTCGCGCGATCTCGATCGCGGCGGGCTCGCGAAAGTCCAACGCGCTGTGCGCCATGCTGGGCAGCTTCAACAGCACCGCATGGGGCAGCAGCGCGGCGACCCGCTCGGCGACCGCCAGCGGAGTGATGAGGTCGCGGCCACCGGAAACCACCGCGGTGGGCCAGCCGAAATACGGCATCTCGGCCACCAGGTCGTAAGGCTCGTCCTCGAAAGTCGCCGTCTGGGTGCGCGCTTCGCGTTCCGCCACGGCGGGGTCGAGCGGTAGGCCGTCGGGTTCGGCGGCGTAGTTGAGTTCGCGGAACGCGATGCGGCTCACCAAGTCTTCCTCGTAGCGAAACGGCAGGTTGCTCAGCGTGGCGAACCGGGACAGCGCCCACCACAACAGCTTTCGGCCATCCAGCAGCAGGTCGAGTTGCCGCTCGAGCAGCTCGGCACCGCCGTACCCGTAGATCGTCGCCACCACCTGGGTGGCCGCCGCGGTCATCACCCCCGCGTCGACGAGTTTGCGCATTTTCGGCGCCAGCGCGGCGGTTTCGGGGCTGTCGCCGCGGAGCAAGAGCCGGCGGATCGCGCGACGGACGATCACGATGTCATGCCGCGACAGCAGCGGCGAATCGAGGATCATCGCCCGCACCCGGTTCGGATGCTGCACGCCGAACCCGGACGCGATGTACGTGCCGTACGACGCGCCATAGATGACGGCCGAGTCGACGCGGGCGTCGTCGAGCACGGCGGCGATGTCGTCGACGACCTGGTTCACGGTGATCGCTTCTGGGGGCAGATCCTCGCCGGAGTCGTCGTGGCGGGACATGCCCACTCCGCGGTGCTCGACCATGATGACGTCCAGGCCGGCCGCGGCCGCGCGGCGCCGCAACCTCCGATACATCTGGACCGAGGCCACCCCGGGACCGCCGGGGATGATGACCAGCGGGTGTGCCGACTTCCGGCCGGTGCGCACGTAGTACAGATCGAACTCTTCGCGGCTATCCGGGGAGATCGGCCGACGCACGGGCCGCACACCGGGCAATGCCGCGAGCTTCTCCTGCACCCGGCGCCGCTTCGCATTCATCGTCATCGGTGTCGGCCCGCCATGATCCCATTCTGCCGGGGCCCTCGCCGGGCACCACCGCAGCGGTCCACACGCGACGTTTGACCACTTCGGCGCGCAGGTTTAGGCGCTGAGGTCGATGCGGTGCGCGCCCTTGACGCCGTCATAGCGGTCGGGGCTGCAGGTGAGCACGATCACCTGCCCGTGCGTGCCGACCGTGTCGAAGACCTCCCCCATCTTGGCCAGCCGGTCGGGATCGGTGAAGCCGAGAGCGTCGTCGACCACCACCGGAACGGCGTCCTCCTTGGCGACCAGCGCGGCGCCCGCGAGCCGCGCCAGGATGGCGAGTTGTTCTTTGGCCCCGCCGGACAGTGATTCGTAGGGCACCGTGACGCCGTTGAGCGTGCGACTGCGGATGCAGAGGTCGCTGTCGACGTCGACCTCGAAGGTGGGCCCGAACACCGGGCGGCCGAGTCGTTGCAGCTCGGCGCGATAGGGCTCGACGTACCGCTGCCGGGTGGTGTCGCGGTGGCGGGTCATGACCGAGCGCAGCAGCCTCGCGGCCCTGGCACGGCCGCCGACCCGGATGTGCTCGCTGGCCGCGTGCTCGCGTTCGGATTCCGCGGCGTCGAGCTTGCCCTGGCGGCCCTCGCTGCCGAACACCGAGAGTTCGATCGTGACCTCGCGCAACGCGCGGGCGGCGTCCTCGTAGCGCTCGCGGAGTTCCTCTGTTTCCTGTGTGGCAGCCGTCAATTCGGCCTGCACCGCGTCCGGCCTCGCCGCCGCCAGCCCCTCGGCGAGTGCGGCGTGACGCAGTTCAGCGGCCCGCGTCGCCTGCAGCGCGGCGTCGGCCGCCGACGCGAGGTCGTCGTCGCCGGCCGATGCCCGCTCTCGGGCCAGCCTGTCGGTGGCCGCGGCGAGTTCACCGCGCTGGGTCTCCAGCGTGTTCTGGAGAACGGTTGCGCGGGTGGTCAATTCGGTGAGCCGGGTGGCGGCGGCGGTGGCGTTCTGGCGGCGGTCGTCGCAGTCGGCCACCGCGGCCAGACGTGTGGTCTCCAGCGCCTCGAGTTCGGCGCGGGCGGCGTCGATGTCCGCAGCGGGGAGTTCCGCCCCGGACGGTGGGCCGATACGCAGCTCTGCGAGCCGGGAGCGCAGGTGGTCGATCTCTTCGTCACCGCAGAGCCCGGCCAGGGTGGCGCTCAGCTGGTCGCGGCTACCCTGTAGCTGGCGGCGATGGCGATCGGCGGCGCGGGCGGCCGCGAGGTCGGCTACCCGGCCCTCTGCTAGCGCGGCGGCCAGCTCTTCTTGTGCTGCAGCGTGTTTCGCCTGGACGTCGAGCGTCGTCGCGCCTGGAGTGATCCGCGCAGTCAGGACCCCGGGGACCTGCACTGCGGTGGGTCCGGTGGTCGTGAGGGACCAGGTCTGTCCCTCGGCCAACACGACCCGCTGGTCGCCGACGGAGAGTTCCACGTCCGCGGCGGCGGTGAACTCGACGACAGCGGACGTCGACGCCAGCTGGTCGCCGGTGCGATCGACCGCCGCGGCGGCGTCCTCGATTCGCCGCAGCAGCTGTTCGTTGACGGCGACATTGGAGAGTGCGGCGCACACGTGGTCGCGGTCCCGCTGGATGGCCTCGATCTTGGCCAGCCGGGCGCTCAACCGGTCGGCCTCCTCGCGGTCGGCCAGCGCAGCGACGGCGCGGCGGGCGGATTCCGCGCGGTGATGCAGGCCCGCAAGGGCCTCGGTGGCCTTGCGGGCCGCGACGTCGGCGGCCTCGGCTTCGACGTGCGCGGCCGCATGCTCATCGGTCGCTTGTTGCGCTTGAGCCTCGGCGGCCGCGACACCGGCTGTGCGGACGTCGATTTCGGCGAGCAGTTGCAGCCGTGCATGGTGGGCGGCCGCCGCCGCGGAGCTCGTGGCCGCCGCGGCCGCAGCGATCAACTCGGCCTCGCGCGCCTGGCCGGTGAGTTCGTCGATGCGTTCCGCGGCCTCCCGCGCGGCGGCGAGGCGCGGGCGGGCGGCGATGCGGCGCTGCGACCACTCGGCGACCTGTTCTGTCAACACGGCATGCCGGCACACCCGCTCGTCGACCTCGGCCACCGCCGCCGCGCACTCCGCGACCGCCGCCTCGGCGTCCGCCAGCCGGGTGATCGCCGCGGCCCATTCACCCGTCGGGCGCCCGGTGGGAGTGAAGTAGCGGCCGTACTCGGCGTCGATTCGCTCGATGAGCAGCGGCTCGGTGCCGGACAGCGCCCCGGTGTCGCCGGCCGCCACATCCAGCGCGCGCGAGAGCGCGTCACAGCCCGACAGATCCACCGCCGCGGTCGACGCGGACTGCAGCACCCGCTGGGCGTGCCACAGATCGCTGTCCACCGTCTCGGCCAGCATGGCGCGGACGCGTTCGTGCGCCTCGTCGCCGGTGAGCTGTTCGCGGTGCGGCGCCTGGATCGTCAGCTCGGTTTCACACTTCTTGTGAAACCGCTTGCGGTAGACGAATCGGTAAGGGCCGCAGCTTAATTCGGCGCTCACCTCGGATCCGACATCACTGTTGGTGGGTTTGACCTGCTTGACTTCCTTCTTCGTCGAACGGTCCCTGGACTCGAGCAGCAGGTCCAGCGCCTCGATCATGGACGACTTGCCGATTTCGTTGGCCCCGCAAACCACCACGACGCCGTGGTCGGGGAACTCGATCTCCCGGTGGGCGATGCCGCGGTAATTCGTCAGGACCAAGCGGTGCAACTTCATGCGGCGCCCCGGTCGGTGAGGCGCAGCAACAGCGCCAGTGCCGCCTGCGCGTCGACGGCCGTCTCGGAGTCGCCGTCGCGCGCCGTTACCACCAACTCGTCGACCGCCGCGGCCGCGAATCCGCCGATACCGAGATCGCTGAATTCGCCGTCGGCCGGAATGACCGCCAGATCGGTGTGGCGGTCCCACAGGCCGAGCCAGGCGTACAACCGCGCGTACTTGTCCAGGCAGGCATCGAGCGCGGCGCGGTCGGTGACCGTCAGTGACCCGGTGAGCGCCAACCGCACCACCGTGCGGTCCTTGTCGGTCATCAGATCCAGGTTCATGTCGAGGTCGGCGATGTCGCGGCGGGTGTCGACCTGTCGATGCAAGGTGACGAACCGCCAGCGGCCGACATGTCGCGATTGGACCGTGACGGTGCGGTCCGGGTCCTCATCGTCGATGTCGACGATGAGGACGTGGCCCGGGTCCGATTCCACGTCGTCGAAGTTGGTGACCTCCGGCGCCCCGGAGTACCAGACCCGGCCGGAGTTGCCGACGCGGGTGCGCGAATGCTTGTCGCCCAGTGCCACATAGTGCACCGCGCCGGCCGCCAGCGCGTCGTCGAGGGCGGCGAGCCGGATCAAGGAAGGCTTGTCGCGATCGGGGTCCAGAACGTCGACCCCGCCGTGCGCGACGAGGATCCGGGTGACCGGTTCCGGGGTCAGCGCCTCGAGGACTTCGGCGGCCAGGTCGGTGGTGGGGGCTTTGGATCGCCATGGGGCGGCGACGATCTCCAGTCCGGGCCTTATCTGATGAACGCCGGCCTGGTCGAGGACGATCACGTTGTCTGGACGTTCGGCGGCGAACAGCGCGCTGGTGTAGACGGAGGAGGCATCGAGCGGATCGTGGTTGCCCGGCAGCAGGTAGACCGGAATCCCGATGGCGCGCATGGCTTCCAAGGACTGCCCGACAACCTGTGGGGGAAGCTGATTGTGTTCGAAGACATCACCGGACACCACGACGAACTCGGCGTCCACCTCCGCCGCCAGCGCTCCCAGCCCGGCCACCGCGTCACGCCGGGCCGCAGAGTAGCGCGGCTGGGCGTCCCCGGCCAGGAAGTGCCGGGTCATGCCGAGCTGCCAGTCGGCGGTGTGCAGGAATCGCATGTCGGCGGCCCCCTTTCGGATTGCGTGGCTACCAGGGCATCGCGAGCTTATGTCCGCGCACCGACAAGACGCGGGACCTCGACCGGCAGGTCTCCGAGCGGCTATTTTGCGGGTTTTTTTCGAGTGTGCAGCTGTGGCGGTTTCGCGCCGATTTTTGTCGGTGGGGGTGGCTAGTTTGGCGGTGTGAGTCCAAGTAGTCATCCGGATGTCGACGCGGTGTTCGACGACCTTGATGCGGTCTTGGCCCGCGCCCGGGCGTTACCGGTTGACGCGATGAACGTCGCGCAACAG
>NZ_LZJM01000077.1:0-23935 GCF_001667665.1 Mycobacterium sp. E342 | reverse complement strand
CCAGACTGTCCGTGAGCGTGCCGGCAGTAACAGAGCGGCCACCGACAGTGCGGTCGGTTCTCGCCAGCGAAAACGAGATTTGAGATCGAGGACGGTAATCGTTCGGGCTGACGCGCTCGTTATGAGATCGCCGACCTGAATCGATCGATGTTTCGCAGCATTGCTGCATATGGGTATTTGTGCTGTTTTACGGGTATGAAATAGGAGGTCATTCGGGCTCTGAGATTTCACACCAATACATCAGGGTAATTTAGCGAATCGGCGCGGTGGCGTCGGTCCGTCCTATTTATGTGGCATGAATCTGCGGTTGTGAATTTGCTCACAAGCCGTTGATTTACTATGCCGGAAAAATGTCCTGACGTGCGTGTTCATGCAATGTCGAAAATACTGGGAGGGCAACGTTCTCACACGCCAGGGCGGCGCGATGACATTTAACTTTTACACGCGGTTACCCGCCGGGAACGCCGACCGAATACAGTGCGGTCACAATTCCCTTATATTCGTGGAGTGGCCGAGCAGGCGGGCTACACGCCAATCTTCGCCGGTCCCTTCGAGTAAGGAGAAAATGGTCAGTTGTCCGACATGTGTGAAATAAATCCATGGTCTCAATGGTGGATTTGATGCGTTTCATTAGAACCGTGGTTCGGATGCGGCCAGGGCAGCAAAGCCGCGCCTACCATGGCGGCCACTCAGGGGACCGGAGGTAGTAGATGCTGGATTTCGGAGCGCTTCCGCCGGAGATCAACTCGGGGCGGATGTATGTCGGTGCGGGCTCGGGTCCGCTGCTGGCCGCCGCGGCGGCGTGGGACGAGTTGGCCGCGGAGTTGCAGGCCACCGGGGCGTCGTACAACTCGGCGGTCGAAGCGCTGGCAACGGGACCGTGGACGGGGCCGTCGTCGATAGCAATGGCCGCCGCCGCCGCCCCCTATGTGGCGTGGATCCATGCCACGGGGGCTCAGGCCGAAGCGACCGGCGCCCAGGCCAAGCTGGCCGCGGGCGCCTACGAGGCGGCCTTTGCGGCCACCGTGCCGCCGCCGGTGATCGCCGCCAACCGCGCGCTGCTGGCGACGTTGATCGCCACGAACATCCTCGGCCAGAACACCCCGGCGATTGCCGCCACCGAGGCCCAATACATGGAGATGTGGGCGCAGGACGCCGCTGCAATGTACGGCTACGCGGCCTCGTCGGCGACCGCATCGCAGCTGACCCCGTTCGCCGAGCCGCCCCAGACCACCAACCAGTCGGCCGCGCCGATGCAGGCGGCCGCGGTCACCCAGTCCAGTGCGCAGTCCAGCTCGAACACCGCCGCGCAGCTCTCGCACCTGAGCGCCACGACCCAGGCCGTCTCCAACGTCTCCAACGCGGCGCCGAGCGCCGGGACGACGGGGACCGGGCTCACCACCGGAATTGGGCAGAACCTGGACTACTGGAACAACATCTGGTCGGTGCTGACCGGGCCATACTCGCCCCAGTCGTGGAGCACGATTCCCGGCGGTCCGTTCCTGTCGTTCGGGCAGACATACGCCTGGGCTCAGAACGGGCAGGGCGTCCAGGCTTATTTCGCCGGGCCGAAGGCCATTTCCGGAGCGCTGGCGCCCCTGACCAGCGGCCCCAGTGCCGTGAAACCCATGCTCAGTTCCGCCGTGGGTGGGCCCGTATCCGGGTCCATGGGCAAGGCGGCCCTGGTCGGCAACATGTCGGTGCCCCAGGGCTGGACCGAAGCCGCCCCCGCGATCAGACCGCTGGCCCAGGTGTTGCCGACCAACATGGCAGCCTTGCCCGCCGCCGCCCTGACCGGTGAGGAGGGCGTGTTCAGCCAGATGGGCCTGTCCAGCCTGCTGGGACGCGCCGTTGCCACCAGCGCGACCCGGTCTGTGGGCGGTGCCGCCGCGGCCGCCGGCTCGCTGGGCAGCGCCGTCGCCGAGGCCGACCCCGCCGCGGCCACCATCATCGTGATCCCGTGCATCGAGGAGTGACGCCGATGACCACCACGCTCAGCAGCCCAGCACCGCACGCCCAAGCGCCCGAGTAGGGGAGACAACGATGTTTTACGGAGCCTTTCCGCCGGAGTTCAACTCGGGCCGGATGTACAGCGGGCCGGGAGCGGAGTCGCTGGTGGCGGCGGCGACCGCCTGGGAGAACCTGGCCACCGAGCTGCAGTCGACGGCCTCGGCGTATTCGTCGGTGATCGCGAGCCTGACCACCGGGCCCTGGGCGGGTCCGTCGTCTCAGGCGATGGCGGCGGCGGCCACCCCCTACGTGGCCTGGATGCAACAAACCGCCGTCCAGGCGCAGGAAGCCGCGACCCAGGCCGCCTCGGCGGCAAGCGCCTACGAGGCGGCGTTCGCCGCCCACGTGCCACCACCGGTGATCGCGGAGAATCGCGCCCTGTTGGCCCAGCTGATGGCGACCAACCTGTTCGGGCAGAACACGGCCGCGATCGCCGCCACCGAGACGCAGTACGGCGAAATGTGGGCCCAGGACGCCGTGGCGATGGACACCTACGCCAGCACGTCGGAGGCCGCGACCAAGTTCACGCCGTTCGCGCAGCCGCCGACGACCACCAGCGGCGCGGGCACGACGATGCAAACGGCCGCGATGACCCAGGCTGCGGGCACGTCGGCCGGCAACGCGGGGTCCACCGTCACCGCGGCAGCCAGCTCGCTGAGTACGACCGCGACCGCGGGCAACCCGCTCCTGGCATGGCTTTCACAGCTGGCGACCCAATACAACACGGCCATAACGACATTCTTGAAGGGCTTCGGGACCACTCCCGGGGGCACCCCATTGATCACTGCCATGTACAACGCGGTCAAGGTTCCCCTCGGCCTGACGACGCAGTACAACGACATCGGGCTGTTGATCAACTTCCCCTTGTCGCAGTGGCTGAAGTTCACGCCGCCCATCGCTTATGGCGCGCTGCCGAAGGATGCCCTGGGAGCGGGGCTCGGGGCATTGGGCTTCGGCCGCGGCACACTGTTCAGCGCGATCAGCCCGATAGCGGGCATGGGCAACGCTGGCACGTTGGTGGGCAAGCTGTCGGTTCCGCCGAGCTGGGCCACGTCCACGCCGGCCATCCGTACGGTGGCCGCCGCGCTGTCGGCCGCCGGGCCGGAGGCCGTGCCCGCGGCCGCGCTGGGCGAGGGCAGCCTGTTCAGTTCCATGGGGATGGCGGGGATGCTGGGAAGCGCGCTCGGCGCCGGCGGGCCCACCGTGGTCGGTGCCGGTGTGCGCAACCGGATGAAACCGATCAAGGACCTCAAAGACTCACAGTCGCCCGAACAGCTCAAGCGACTGGTCGCGCAGATCTCGGAGAAACCGGAAACGGTGCAGCACCACAACGTCGACCAGGAAGGTCTCGACGCCCTGCTCGAGCAGCTGGCGAAGAAACCCGGCATCCACGCGGTGCATCTGAAGAAGGGCGACAAGTCCAAAGTCGTGCCCGGCGCCGCTCAAATGGGTTAGGCAGCAACGTTGTTCATCGGTGACTGGACGAGTTCCGCCGTCAACGCGTCGTCCCGTCGACATGAGAGAAGGTAGGAAATGAAACGGCTACTAGTCCTCCTAGGCGTCCCCCTCGTGATCGGCCTGGCCGCACCGGCATACGCGGGCCCTCCGCCGGTACCCGACGGTGATGACGGCGCGTTCCTCGCCGCGCTGCATCAAGCCGGTTTCACCTTCGCCAGCCCGGACGCGGCCGTCGGGGCGGGCCGGGCGGTGTGTTCGTGCCTCAACAACGGCGAGTCGGGCCTAGAGGTCGTGCACGACGTGAAGACGCACAACCCGGGCATGGACATGGAGATGGCGTCCAACTTCGCCATGCTTTCGGCGAAGTACTACTGCCCGCACCAACTCAGCAAGGCCTGACGCGCGGCGGTGATCGCCGAGTCAACGTGAGAGGCAACGTGATTCAGCGATCTCAATGCCGCACTGCGCACGACACTTCGACATGAGACAATCGCCAGCTATGAGGCTGCTGGTGACGCTGATCGGTGGTTGCGCCGTGATCATGCTCGCCGCGCCCGCGCACGGCGACCCCGACACCGGTGGCGTCGACGAGTCCAGCTTCCTCGCGTCGCTGCGGAGCGCGGGCATCACCTACAAGTCGCCGGAGGCGGCCGTCCAATTCGCCAAGGCGGTGTGCGAGTCGATGGGCAACGGCGAGTACGGCCCCCAGATGGTCAACGAACTCAAAGGCCAAAACCCCGGGCTCACCACGGATCACGCGACGTCGTTCCTGGCGATCGCGGCGAAGTACTACTGCCCCCAGCAACTCAACAAGGGCTAGCTGGGCGCAGCCACGCGGTCCCGTCGGTTGCCCGCAGGTTTCGCGCGCGTGGACGCCATGCGACCGATTGGATTGTGGTCCACCCGCCGTTCACCTGGGCCTGGTTAGCTGCGGCTACAGCGGCCTTGCGAGGCCGGGAACGAGGGGGAGGGAGTACCGGTGGAGACGCTGAGCGTCGTGGATTTCGCACTCCGGCTTGCCGTCGGGGTGGGCTGCGGCGCCCTCATCGGCCTGGAGCGGCAATGGCGGGCACGGCGGGCCGGCCTGCGCACGAACGCGCTCGTCGCCGGCGGCGCGACGTTGTTCGTGCTGTACGCCGCCGCCACCACGGACACCAGCCCCACCAGGGTCGCGTCCTACGTCGTGTCCGGTATCGGATTCCTCGGCGGTGGGGTGATCCTGCGTGAAGGGGTCAACGTACGCGGCCTCAACACCGCCGCCACCCTGTGGTGTTCGGCCGCCATCGGCGTCCTGGCGGCGTCCGGCCACCTGGTCTTCGCGTTGATCGGCACCGGGACCGTGATCGGGATCCACGTGCTCGGACGCCCGCTGGGCCGACTGATCGATCGCGACAACACCGGCGACGAGGATGAGAGCCTGCGGCCCTACCTGGTGCAGGTGATCTCTCGCCCGAAACACGAGAAGTACGCGCGCGCCCAGATCGTGCAGCACGCGAGCAGCAACGACATCACGCTGCGCGGAATCCATACCGGTCAGGCCGGCGAAGACGAGATCACCTTGACCGCGCACCTGCTCATGGACGGGGACGCTCCATCCCGGCTGGAGCGGCTGGTGGCGGAGCTGTCCCTGCAGCCCGGAGTCCGGGCGGTGCAGTGGTACGCAGGCGACGAAGCGCAATCGGACGGGCGCGGCTAGGGTCGTTTGCTGCGGTTTCGGTCGATGTCGGTCGCAGCGGGGGCCGCATACCGGACCGAGGCGACCCGGCCGTTCCGTCGTTCGTCGTAGTCTTATCCCTGTGAGTACGGTCTCAGGCTTTGTGTCGGCGCTGCCCCCGCAGATGCGGGACCCGGTGCTGCTCGCCATTCCCTTCTTCTTGTTGCTGTTGACGCTGGAATGGACGGCGGCCCGGAAGCTGAAAAGCATGGCCGAGGACGGGCGGCCCGTCTCCGGCGCGTACCTCACCCGCGACTCACTGGCCAGCATCTCGATGGGACTGGTTTCGGTGGGCACCACCGCGGCGTGGAAGACCCTGGCCCTGTTCGGCTACGCCGCGATTTACGCCTATGTGGCGCCCTGGCAACTCTCGGCGGGCCGGTGGTACACGTGGGTCATCGCGCTGCTCGGTGTCGACCTGCTGTACTACGCCTACCACCGGATCGCACACCGGGTGCGGTTGATCTGGGCGACGCACCAGGCCCATCACTCGAGCGAATACTTCAACTTCGCCACCGCGCTGCGCCAGAAGTGGAACAACAGCGGCGAGATCCTGATGTGGGTTCCTCTGCCGCTGTTGGGAATTCCGCCTTGGATGGTGTTCTTCAGCTTCTCCGTCAGCCTGATCTACCAGTTCTGGGTACACACCGAGCGGATCGACAAGCTGCCACGGCCCTTCGAATTCCTGTTCAACACCCCGTCCCACCATCGGGTGCACCACGGGATGGACCAGATCTACCTCGACAAGAACTACGGCGGCATCCTCATCATCTGGGACCGGCTTTTCGGCAGCTTCCAGGCGGAGTTGTTCCGCCCGCATTACGGGCTGACCAAGCAGGTCGACACGTTCAACATCTGGAAGCTGCAGACCCGCGAGTACGTCGCGATCGCCCGGGACTGGCGATCGGCGACCCGCCTGCGCGATCGGTTGGGCTACGTGTTCGGCCCACCGGGCTGGGCCCCGCGCACCGCGGGCCACCCAGAGGCGGCCCTTCCCCTCGCGGCCACGCCGTAACGCGGGCGGCGGACGGCGCGAAGACTTCTGCGTAACCGAAAGTCACGCCGTAATCTCAAATCGGTCGAGATTTGGCCCCGACGGATCGGAGTTCATGGTGCGTCGCCTGGCAATGCGCGCATTGACCGCGTCGGTCACCGTCGCCGCGCTCGCGCAATCCGTGCCGCTTGCGCCGGCTCAAGCTGACCCCGTCGCGGTCTATCCGGGCATGGAGATTCATCAGGGCAACCGCGTCTGCACGCTGGGCTACGTCGACCCCGGCCTGAAGATCGCGTTCACCGCGGGGCACTGCCGGGGTGGTGAGGGGGTCGTCACCGACCGGGGTGGCGCGGTCATCGGCCGCTTGGCGGCGTTCCGGGACAACACGCCCAGCGGTACGACGGTGGCCACCGACCAGTTGATCACCGACTATGAGGCGATCGTGCTGGACAACGGGGTGATGGCGAATAACGTCATGCCGGGCGGGCGTCAGCTGATCTCGAATCCGGCGGCGGCGCTCGCGCCGGGACAGGCGATCTGCCATTTCGGTGTGAGCACCGGCGAGACCTGCGGGACGGTGGAAAGCGTGAACAACGGCTGGTTCACCATGTCGCACGGCGTGCAGAGCCACAATGGTGACTCCGGCGGCCCGGTGTACCTGCCCTCAAGCGCCGGTCCCGGGCTGTTGGTGGGGATCTTCAACAGCGTCTGGGGTGACTTCCCGGCGGCGGTGTCGTGGCGGGCGACCTCCGAAGAGGTCCGCGAGGATCTCGGGGTGGCGCGCGGCGGTGCCCGCTAGGCGATTCAGCGAGCCGCGTCGGCCTCCGCGAGGGCGAACACCGGGATAGTCGGGGCGGCGGCCCGGAACTGCTCCTCGGTGCCGTCCGGCGTCAGCCCCGCGACGTAGTCCTTGACCTGCCAGTACCAGCGGTCCAGGTAGCGCCGCAGCAGCTCCGGCTTTGCCGAGTCGGCAACCTCGCTGGCCCGGGCGCGCCGCCTGCGCCAGCGGGGGCCCGTCTCGACGACGCCCGCGGCTCTGACGTTGCGTGCCCACTGGGTGTCGCCCCGGGGTGAGACCAGATATTCCACGCCGTCGACGGTGAGCAGGTTGATGACCACCGACCGCGGCTTGCCGCTCTTTCGCCCGCGGACCCGCAGCGCGCGCGTCCCGGCGATGCTGACGCCCATCTCCGCAAGCCAGCGGATCACCGCGTTCGCGGCCCGCGCGAGACCGTTCGGCTCTTCGTATCGCGTCGACATGTCGTGTCCTCCCTGCGGGATAAAACGAGAGCGGTGCTCTCTCAAGCCCGTACGATGCCACAGTCCTGCGCAGAAAGCAAGAGCAGTGATCTCGGTTGTGCCAGACTGGCCACGTGGGCAAACGCCAGGAAACGCGGGAGCAAATCGAGGCGCGCATCGTCCAGCTCGGTCGCCAGCAGTTGGTCGACCGCGGCGCGGCCGGATTGTCCGTGCGCGCGATCGCCCGGGACCTCGGCATGGTGTCGTCGGCGGTCTACCGGTACGTGTCCAGCCGGGATGAACTGCTGACTCTGCTGCTGGTCGACGCCTACACGGACCTTGCCGACTCCGTGGACCGGGCCCGTGAGGCGGTCGGGGACCTTTGGAGTGACGACGTCGTCGCGATTTCCCGGGCGGCGCGGCGATGGGCCGTCGCGCACCCGGCCCGCTGGGCTCTGCTGTACGGCAGTCCCGTGCCCGGGTATCACGCGCCGCCCGAGCGCACCGTGGCCGTGGGAACCAGAGTGGTGGCCGCCTTCTTCGACGCGGTGGCGTCCGGGATTGCCACCGGAGACATCCGGCTCACCGATGCCGTTGCGCCCCAACCGATGTCGTCGGACTTTGACCGGATCCGCCAGGAATTCGGGTTCCCCGGCGATGACGAGGTCGTCGCCAAATGCTTTCTGCTGTGGGCGGGCGTGTTGGGTGCGATCAGCCTCGAGGTGTTCGGGCAATACGGCACCGACACGCTGACCGACCCGGAGGCGGTGTTCGACGCCCAGCTTCGGTTGCTGGTGGACATGCTGGCCCGGCATTGACGATCGCCGACGCAAATTAGAACATGTTCACCCGGTTCCGGCGGGACCGCGGCGGCTCGTCACGGCAAAGTTGGCGCGGGCCTTCCTGGGGGCCGAACCACTGGACTATCCTGCGAGACGATGACCCTTCCCGTTCAATCGCCGACGCAGATCGCGTGGGTCACCACCGATCTTGACGCCACGGAAAACGCGCTCACCGGCATGTTAGGCGTGCGCAAATGGGTCCGGATCCCCGACGTGCACTTTGCTCCGGACTCGTGCAGCTACCTCGGCAATCCGGCCGATTTCGTCGCCAGCATCTCACTGAGCTACCTCGGCGACATGCAACTCGAGCTGATCCAACCGGTCCGTGGTGAGAACATCTATAGTGACTTTCTGCGCCAATCCGGGCCCGGTCTGCACCACATCTGCATGGAGGTGGAAAGCCCCGAGCAGTTCGAGGCGGCGTTGGCCGGATCCGCGAGATTCGGGGCGAAAGTGGTGCAGCAAGGTGTGATGCCCGGCGGGATCCAGTTCGGTTACGTGTCGGCGCCGCAGGCGGCGGTGCCGTTCGTGGAGATCGCCTACATTGCGCCCGAGATGAGGGCGTTCTACGACTACATCAAACAGGAGCAGCGGTGAACCGCGCCGGCGACGATGCAGAACGCAGTGATGACGAGGAGTGGCGCAAATGAGCACCGAAATACCGGCAACGGTCAGCGCGGACGACGTCACGTCGTGGTCCGATGACGTCGACGTAGTCGTGGTCGGCTTCGGTATCGCGGGTGGCTGCGCCGCCGTCAGTGCTGCGGCCGCCGGGGCGCGGGTGCTGGTGCTGGAACGGGCCGCGGTGGCGGGCGGCACCACGTCGCTTGCCGGGGGCCACTTCTACCTGGGTGGCGGAACGGCGGTTCAGGAGGCGACCGGTCACTCCGACTCGCCCGAGGAGATGTACAAGTACCTGGTCGCCGTGTCCCGCCAGCCCGACCACGACAAAATCCGCGCCTACTGCGAGGGCAGCGTCGAGCATTTCAACTGGCTGGAAGACCTGGGTTTTCAATTCGAGCGCAGTTACTTCCCCGGCAAGGCGGTCATCCAGCCCAACACCGAGGGCCTGATGTTCACCGGCAACGAGAAGGTGTGGCCGTTCTTGGAGAAGGCGGTGCCGGCGCCGCGCGGACACAAGGTGCCGGTGCCCGGTGACACCGGCGGCGCCAGCATGGTGATCGACCTGCTGCTCAAGCGTGCCGCGAGCCTGGGCGTGCAGATCCGGTACGAGACGGGCGCCACCGAGCTCATCGTCGACGGTTCCGGCGCGGTGAGCGGTGTCATGTGGAAGCAGTTCTCCGAAACCGGTGCGGTCAGGGCAAAGTCGGTGATCATCGCTGCGGGCGGGTTCGTGATGAACCCGGAGATGGTGGCCAAGTACACCCCGAAGCTGGCTGAGAAACCGTTCGTGCTGGGCAACACGTACGACGACGGCCTGGGCATCCGCATGGGCGTCTCGGCGGGCGGCGCCACCGAACACATGGACCAGATCTTCATCACGGCCCCGCCCTACCCGCCGTCCATCCTGTTGACGGGGATCGTCGTCAACAAACTCGGCCAGCGCTTCGTCGCCGAGGATTCGTACCATTCGAGGACTTCCGGGTTCATCATGGACCAGCCGGACAGCGCCGCGTTCCTCATCGTCGACGAGGCGCACCTGGAGCACCCCAAGATGCCGCTGGTCCCGCTGATCGACGGATGGGAGACCGTCCCGGAAATGGAAGCCGCACTTGGTATTCCGGAGGGCAACCTGGTAGCGACGCTGGATCGTTACAACGCCAACGCCGCCCGCGGCGAGGACCCCGATTTCCACAAACAGCCCGAATTCCTCGCCGCGCAAGACCAAGGGCCCTGGGGCGCGTTCGACATGTCACTGGGGAAGGCGATGTACGCCGGTTTCACCATCGGTGGGCTCGCCACGTCCATGGACGGCGAGGTGCTGCGTCAGGACGGCTCCGTCGTGCCGGGCTTGTATGCGGCCGGGGCCTGCGCCTCGAACATCGCCCAGGACGGCAAGGGCTACGCCAGCGGGACGCAGCTGGGGGAGGGGTCGTTCTTCGGCCGCCGCGCCGGAGCGCACGCGGCCGGCGGGGCCGGGGGCGCGTAGGCGCGTGAGGATCCGGAGCCGGAGCGCGCGCGGCCCAAAGCCGTTAGACCGGAGCGGGTTCCTTTTTTTCCTCCACGGGGCCCAGTCGCCACGGGCCGCCGCCGAGCAACTGCAACTCTTGTTCGTGGTGCTGCTCGACGGTGGGCCGATGACTGACGCTGACCACCACGCAGTCCGGCAATTCGGTCCGCAGAAGTTGGTACAGCGCGAATTCCAGCCCCTCGTCCAGCGCCGAGGTGGCCTCGTCGAGGAATACCGCCTTGGGTTTGGTCAGCAGGATGCGCGCGAAGGCGACACGCTGCTGCTCGCCGGGTGAAAGCACCTTGGCCCAGTCCCGTTCTTCGTCGAGCCGGTCGAGCAGTGGCGCCAGGGCGACTTTGGTGAGTACCTCCCGCAGTTCGTCATCGGAGATGCCATCCGGGGAATTCGGGTAGCAGACCACGGTGCGCAGGCTTCCCAGCGGCACGTATGGCAACTGCGACAGGAACATCGTCGCGTTGTCGCCGTCCGGGCGGCACAGGGTGCCCGAGGCGTACGGCCACAACTCCGCCAGACTGCGCAGCAACGTGGTCTTGCCGGCGCCGGAGCGGCCGGTGATCACCAGCGAATCCCCTTCGGCGAGTCGCACATCCAGCGGGTCGATCAGCCGGTCACCGGCCGGCGTGCGCACCTCGAGGTCACGAAGCTCGACGGCGGTCTCTTCGCTCGGCTTGACCAGAATGGTCGGCAGCGCGCGCCCCTTCTCGTTGGCATCAACCAGGCCGTGCAACCGGATGATCGACGCCCGAAAGGCGGCGAAGGCGTCGTAGTTGTTGCGGAAGAACGACAGCGAATCCTGAATATTGCCAAAGGCGGTCGCGCTCTGACCCACGTCGCCGAAATCGATCCGGCCGGCGAACAGCCGCGGCGCCTGAATCACCCACGGCAACGGGACGATCGCCTGCGAGACCGACCAGTTCCATCCGTTGAAGATGATGGTTCGGCGGACGAACTTGCGGTAGTTGTCGATGATCGGGGTGAAGCGCCGCCACAGCTGCATCCGCTCCACGCGCTCACCCCGATAGAAACCCACGGCCTCCGCCGCGTCGCGCAATCGCACCAGGGCGTACCGGAACGCGGCGTTGAGCCTCTCGTTGTCGAAGCTGAGCCGAATCAGGGGATGGCCCAACCATATCGCCACCACCGTGGCGACCAGCACGTAAACCAGCACCGTCCAGAACATCGCTCGTGGCACGTCAACACCGAGCACGGTGAGATTTCCGGACAGGTTCCACAGGATCGCCGCGAAGGAAATCACCGAAGCCACGGCGTTGACGGCCCCGAACAGCAAGGTGCTGCCGGTGCCGTTGGACGGGATGTTCGGGGTTCCGCCCGCATTGGCCGTGAAGATGTCGATGTCCTGCTGGATGCGCTGGTCGGGGTTGTCGATGGTGTGGTCGATGAACAGGTCGCGGTAGTAGGCCCGCCCGGCGAGCCAGTCGTCGGTGAGATTCGCCGTCAGCCACATGCGCCAGGCGATGATGAACCGCTGCGTCAAGTAGATGTCGATCATGAACCGGATGACGTACAGGACCGCGAGCACGCTGAAGATCGCGATCGACATCCAGAAGCCGTGAATCCCGGACTGTTTGACCGCGTCGTCGTCGGCCGCGAGACCCTGCACCGCCTTCTGCACCGCTGTGTACAGGTCGTTGCCCTGGTAGCTGAGCAACACCATGAGCCGCACCGACAGGAGTACCGACAGCAACAGCACTCCGAGCATCAGCCACACGCGCACGCTGTGGGCCCCGACGAAGTACCCGCGGGTGATCCGCCAGAACTGGCGGCCCCACGGCGTGAGATACCTGAAGGCGACCAGCACGATGAAGAGCGCCACCGCGCTGATGAGCCATGCGATGGCTACCCACCGCAAGGAATCAATGGTGGCCGTCGACCAGTCGATCGAGGGCTTGAACGGCTTTGGGCCCATGGTCGCTGTCTCCTCACGGTCGCTGGTGGACTCTGCTGGAACTTGAAATCCTCCGGCGAAGGTACCCGAAGTATCTGGATAGGCTGCGGTCATGAGCACCGACGCCATCCCCACACAAACATTGCACGCCGGCCGGCTCATCGCGCGGCGCCTGCGGGCCAGCGGTGTCGACACCGTGTTCACGTTGTCCGGCGGCCACCTCTTCTCCCTCTACGACGGCTGCCGAGCGGAGGGCGTGCGGCTGATCGACACCCGGCATGAGCAGACCGCGGCCTTCGCCGCCGAGGGCTGGTCGAAAGTGACGCGGGTTCCCGGTGTCGCCGCGCTCACCGCCGGGCCGGGCGTCACCAACGGGATGAGCGCGATGGCGGCCGCGCAGCAGAACCAGTCGCCGCTCGTCGTGCTGGGCGGGCGGGCGCCCGCGGGGCGGTGGGGCATGGGCTCGCTGCAGGAGATCGACCACGTGCCGTTCGTGGCGCCGCTGGCCCGCTTCGCCGCCACGGCGCAGTCGGCCGAGGACGCGGGGCGGCTCGTCGACGAGGCGTTGCGGGCGGCGGTCGGTGCGCCGTCGGGCGTCGGCTTCGTCGACTTCCCCATGGACCACGTGTTTTCGATGTCCGAGGATCACGGCGGCCCCGGCGCCCTCGCCGACCTGCCGCCGGGGCCGACCCCCGACGGCGACGCGCTCGGCCGTGCCGCCGGTCTGCTGTCCAGGGCGAAGCGGCCGGTGATCATGGCGGGCACCAACGTCTGGTGGGGACACGGGGAGGCGGCCCTCCTACGTCTCGCCGAGGAACTGCAGATCCCGGTGTTGATGAACGGAATGGCCCGCGGCGCGGTGCCCGCCGATCATCCGCTGGCGTTCTCGCGGGTGCGCGGAAAAGCGTTGGGCGAGGCCGATGTTGCGCTCATCGTCGGGGTGCCCATGGACTTCCGGCTCGGCTTCGGCGCCGTGTTCGGGCCACAAACCCGGCTCATCGTGGTCGACCGGGCCGAACCCGAGCGCAAACACCCCCGCCCGGTCGAGGCCGAGCTCTACGGGGATCTGCTGTCAACCCTCGCGGCGCTGGCGGCCGGTGGGGGGACCGATCACCGGGGCTGGATCGACGAGCTGCGGACGGCCGAGACCGCGGCGCGCGGCAAGGAGAAGGCGGAGCTCGCCGACGATCGCATCCCGCTGCATCCCATGCGGGTGTACGCGGAGCTCGCCCCGATGCTGGACCGCGACGCCATCGTCGTCATCGATGGGGGTGATTTCGGCTCCTACGCCGGACGGGTGATCGACAGCTACCAGCCGGGCTGCTGGCTGGACAGCGGCCCCTTCGGCTGCCTCGGGTCGGGCCCCGGCTACGCCCTGGCCGCGAAGCTGGCCCGGCCGGACCGCCAGGTCGTCCTGCTGCAGGGCGACGGCGCGTTCGGCTTCAGCGGCATGGAATGGGACACCCTGGTGCGGCACAACGTGCCCGTGGTTTCGGTGATCGGCAACAACGGAATCTGGGGACTGGAGAAGCACCCGATGGAGGCGTTGTACGGCTATTCGGTGGTGGCCGAACTGCGCCCGGGAACCCGCTACGACGAGGTGGTGCGCGCCCTCGGCGGCCACGGCGAGCTGGTCTCCGCCCCGGCCGAGCTGCGGCCCGCGCTGGAACGCGCCTTCGGCAGCGGCCTGCCCGCGGTCGTCAACGTCCTCACCGACCCCAGCGTGGCCTATCCCCGCCGCTCCAACCTGGCGTGAACCGCGTGTCGCGGACGGACACGCACGCTGGCGGGTCGCGTACCGTTGACCTGTGCCAAAGACCACCCGCCCGCAGACCGGCCGCCTGAGCAGCCGTTTTTGGCGACTGCTCGGCGCCAGCACCGAGAAGAACCGCAGCCGATCCCTCGCCCAGGTCACCGACTCGTCCGAATACGACGAGGAAGCCGCCGGCCTCACCGACGAGCAGCTGCGCAAGGCCGCCGGACTGCTCAAACTCGACGACCTCGCCGAGTCCGAAGACATCCCGCAGTTCCTCGCCATCGCCCGGGAGGCGGCGGACAGGTCGACGGCCCTACGTCCGTTCGACGTGCAGTTGCTCGGGGCGCTGCGCATGCTCGCCGGCGACGTCATCGAAATGGCCACCGGTGAGGGCAAGACGCTCTCCGGGGCGATCGCGGCGGCCGGCTACGCGCTGGCCGGCCGCCACGTCCACGTGGTGACCATCAACGACTACCTGGCCCGCCGCGACGCGGAGTGGGTGGGCCCGCTAATCGAGGCGATGGGGTTGACGGTCGGCTGGATCACCGCCGAATCGACCAGCGAGGAGCGCCGCGCGGCCTACGGTTGCGACGTCACCTACGCCTCGGTCAACGAGATCGGCTTCGACGTCCTGCGCGACCAACTCGTGGTCGACGTCGACGACCTGGTGTCGCCCAATCCCGACGTGGCGCTGATCGACGAGGCCGACTCGGTGCTGGTCGACGAGGCGTTGGTGCCGCTGGTGCTGGCGGGCACGACCCACCGCGAGACCCCGCGGCTGGAGATCATCAAGCTGGTCGGCGAGTTGGAGGCCGGGACCGATTACGACACCGACTCCGACAGCCGCAACGTCCATCTCACCGACGTCGGCGCCCGCAAAGTGGAGAAGGCGCTCGGCGGCATCGACATCTACTCCGAGGAGCACGTCGGCACGACCCTGACCGAGGTGAACGTCGCCCTGCACGCGCACGTGCTGTTGCAGCGCGACGTCCACTACATCGTCCGCGACGACGCCGTGCACCTGATCAACGCCTCCCGAGGGCGCATCGCGCAGCTGCAGCGCTGGCCGGACGGCCTGCAGGCGGCCGTCGAGGCCAAAGAGGGGATCGAGACCACCGAAACCGGGGAGGTGCTCGACACCATCACCGTCCAGGCGCTGATCAACCGCTACGAAACCGTGTGCGGCATGACCGGCACCGCGCTGGCCGCCGGGGAGCAGCTGCGCCAGTTCTACAAGCTCGGCGTCTCCCCAATCCCGCCGAACAAGCCCAACATTCGCGAGGACGAGTCCGACCGCGTCTACATCACCGCCGCCGCCAAGAACGACGCGATCGTCGCGCACATCGCCGAGGTGCACGAGACCGGGCAGCCGGTGCTGGTCGGCACCCGCGACGTCGCCGAGTCGGAGGAACTGCACGAGCGGCTGCTGCGCCGCGGCGTGCCCGCGGTGGTGCTCAACGCGAAGAACGACGCCGAGGAGGCGGAGGTCATCGCCGAGGCCGGCAAGTTCGGCGTGGTCACCGTGTCGACGCAGATGGCGGGGCGCGGCACCGACATTCGGCTCGGGGGCTCCGACGAGGCCGACCACGACAGGGTCGCCGAGCTCGGCGGGCTGCACGTGGTGGGGACCGGCCGGCACCACACCGAGCGACTGGACAACCAGCTGCGCGGGCGCGCCGGTCGCCAGGGCGACCCGGGCTCGTCGGTGTTCTTCTCGAGTTGGGAAGACGACGTCGTGGCGGCCAACCTCGACCACAACAAGTTGCCTATGGAGACCGACGAGGACGGCCGGATCGTCAGCCCCAAGGCGGCCGGGCTGCTCGACCACGCCCAGCGCGTCGCCGAAGGCCGGATGCTGGACGTGCACGCCAACACCTGGCGCTACAACCAGCTCATCGCCCAACAGCGCGCCATCATCGTCGATCGACGAAACACGTTGCTGCGCACCCCAACCGCGCGCGAGGAGCTCGCCGAACTGGCACCCAAGCGGTACAAGGAGCTGGCTGAGGACATCCCCGAAGATCGCCTCGAGGCCATCTGCAGGCAGATCATGCTTTATCACCTCGACCGCGGCTGGGCCGATCACCTGGCGTACCTGGCCGACATCCGGGAAAGCATCCACCTGCGGGCGCTGGGCCGGCAGAACCCGCTGGACGAGTTCCACCGGTTGGCGGTCGACGCGTTCGCGTCGCTCGCCGCCGACGCGATCGAGGCCGCCCAGCAGACATTCGAGACCGCCAACGTCCTGGAAGAGGAACAGGGCCTGGATCTTTCCAAGCTGGCCCGGCCGACGTCGACGTGGACCTACATGGTCAACGACAACCCGCTGTCGGACGACACGCTGTCGACCCTGAGCCTGCCCGGGGTCTTCCGCTAGTCCAGATGGCGGCGACCCGCAGCGCCCGGCTCCGCCGCGCTTGCGATCGCCGCTAGTCCCGATGGCGGCTCGGGCGCCGAGTGTGCGGTCAGCCGCCCAGTCGGCATTCGACTAAGGTCACGGCTTATGGAGCCGGCGCTTCCGCCCAACCGGGTGCTGACGGTGCCCAACGCGCTGAGCGCCATTCGCCTGGTGCTCATCGGTGTGTTCGCCTACGCCCTGCTGGTCGCGCACGCCAACGGCTGGGCGGTCGGGATCTTGATGTTCAGCGGTGCGTCCGACTGGGCCGACGGCAAGATCGCCCGGCTGCTCGACCAGTCATCGCGGCTGGGTGTCCTGCTCGACCCGGCGGTCGACCGCCTGTATATGGTCGGCGTTCCCGTCGTGATGGCGTTGAGCGGGATCGTGCCGTGGTGGTTCGTCGCCATCCTGCTGGCCCGCGACGGGCTGCTGGCCGCGACGCTGCCGCTGCTGTGGAGCCGCGGCCTGTCCGCGCTGCCGGTGACCTACATCGGGAAGGCCGCTACGTTCGCGTTGATGTCCGGTTTTCCGCTGGTGCTGCTCGGGACGTGGGACGCGCTGTGGAGCCGGGTCGTCGGGGCCTGCGGCTGGGCGTTCCTCATCTGGGGCATGTACGCCTACCTCTGGTCGTTCGCGCTGTACGTGGTGCAGATGACGTTGGTGGTGCGCCGGATGCCCCGGCTCAGACACGGTGCCCGCCCGCCCGCCGCGTCCAAGGCGGTCGAACATGGCTGACGGTGACCGCCTGCTCGGCGGCTACGACCCGAACGCCGGCCGCAGCGCGCATGTGGCCTCGCGCCCGCAGCTGATCCCGGTGCCCTCCCTATTGCGCGCCCTGCTGTCCGAACACCTGGATCCCGGTTATGCCGCGGCCGCCGCCAAGCGGAGCGACGCCGACCACCCTGGGGGGGCGCGTCAACGCGCCGCGAGCTGGCTGTGGCAGGCGCTGGCTGCGCTGCTCATCGCCACCGTCTTCGCGGCCGCGGTAGCGCAGGCCCGCTCGGTCGCCCCCGGCGTGCGCTCCGCGCAACAGCTGCTGCTGGGCAATGTGCGTTCGACGGAGAACTCGGCGGCCAAACTCGCCCAGCGGCGCAGCGAGCTGTCTTCACGAGCGGACGGCGTGCAGCGCCGCGCGCTGGCCGACGACGCCGAAGGGCAGCGGCTGCTGGCCCGCCTCGACGCGCTGGGGCTGGCGGCGGCCAGCACGGCGGTGATCGGCCCCGGCCTGAAGGTGACCGTGACCGATCCGGGCGCCGGCCCGAACCTTTCCGACGTGTCCAAGCAGCGAATCAGCGGCAGCAGGCAGATCATCCTGGACCGGGACCTGCAGCTGGTGGTCAACTCGTTGTGGGCCAGCGGCGCCGAGGCGATTTCGGTCGGGGGCGTGCGCATCGGGCCCGACGCGACCATCCGGCAGGCCGGCGGGGCGATCCTGGTCGACAACAACCCCACCAGCAGCCCGTACACGATCCTGGCGGTGGGACCGCCACGGGCGATGCGCGACGTCTTCGACCAAAGCTCCGGCAGGCAGCGCCTCAAGCTGCTCGAGGCCTCCTACGGTGTCGTCGTCACGGTCGACACCGCCGACGGGATGACACTTCCCGCCGGATCGATCCGGGATGTGAAATTCGCCAAACAGATTGGGCCACAGTGAGAAAACTCCTCGGCAGCCAGCACCCTCTGTGCGAGTCGCGGATGGGACATCGAGCATGATCGGTATCGCGGCGCTGGCGATCGGGATCGTGCTCGGCCTGGTTTTCCACCCCGCCGTGCCCGAGGTCGTCCAGCCGTACCTGCCCATCGCGGTGGTCGCGGCGCTCGACGCGGTGTTCGGCGGGTTGCGCGCCTATCTGGAGCGGATCTTCGATCCCAAAGTCTTCGTGATCTCGTTCGTTTTCAACGTTTTCGTGGCTGCCCTGATCGTGTACGTCGGCGATCAATTGGGAGTCGGCACGCAGTTGTCCACGGCCATCATCGTGGTGTTGGGAATCCGCATCTTCGGCAACGCCGCGGCACTGCGGCGCCGGCTGTTCGGGGCGTGACCGAGCCGACGACGATGCAGAGAGAAACGACGTGGGGGTACGCCCCCAGAGGGAGGAACCTCCACCCGCTTGCGGGGGAGAGGAGCGGCGCCATGACGGGGATGAGGCCGGCGTGAGCCCGGACCCGGCAGACGACGCCACCGAAAGCCCTGAAGCAGCGGGCCGCGCCCAGCACGGCCGTCACGAACTGCCGACGAAAAGCCCCCGCCCGGAGATCGGACCGGTGCGCCGCACGGGATTGTCCGGGCTGTTCCGCGCCGGCCGCTCGCGGATGGCGTTCGGAACGTTGGCGGTCCTGTTGTGCCTGCTGTTGGGCATCGCCATCGTCACGCAGGTCCGCCAGAACGAGTCGGGCGATTCGCTGGACACGGCGCGCCCCGCGGACTTGCTGGTGTTGCTGGATTCATTGCGGCAGCGGGAGGCCACCCTCAACGCCGAAGTGAGCGAATTGCAGAACACGCTGAATTCCCTGCAGGCGTCCGGCAACAACGACCAGGCCGCCATTGCGGCCGCGCAGGCCAGGCTGGCGGCCCTGTCCATTCTGGCCGGTGCCGTAGGGGCCACCGGACCGGGCGTCACCGTCACGATCGACGATCCCGGGCCCGGCGTCGCCCCGGAGGTCATGCTCGACGTCATCAACGAACTGCGTGCCGCCGGCGCGGAGGCAATCGAGATCAACGACGCGCATCAGTCGGTGCGGGTAGGTGTCGATACCTGGGTGGTGGGCATGCCTGGCTCGCTGACCGTCGACAACAAGACGCTGTCGCCGCCGTATTCGATTCTGGCGATTGGCGATCCACCCACCCTGGCCGCGGCGATGAACA
Source organism: Mycobacterium sp. E342 (assembly GCF_001667665.1). Taxonomy (NCBI): domain Bacteria; kingdom Bacillati; phylum Actinomycetota; class Actinomycetes; order Mycobacteriales; family Mycobacteriaceae; genus Mycobacterium; species Mycobacterium sp. E342. The sequence continues at coordinate 4,600 of NZ_LZJM01000077.1, read as the reverse complement.
TACCGGGCGGCGCCGAGGACAGCATCAAGCGTGTCGGCGCGCGGATGTCCGTCCGGCAGGCCGACCGGGTGGACGTGACCACCTTGCGACAACCAAAACCGCACCAATACGCTCAGCCCGTCAAGTGAGCAATTCGCCAACAGAACAGGACTACTCGTGAGCGACATCCCACCCGACCTGCACTACACCGCCGAACACGAGTGGGTTCGCCGAAGCGGTCAGGACACTGCGCGGGTCGGGATCACCGACTTCGCCCAGTCGGCGCTGGGCGACGTGGTCTTCGTTCAGCTGCCCGAGGTCGGCACCGAACTGACCGCGGGTGAGTCGTTCGGTGAGGTCGAGTCGACGAAATCGGTGTCGGATCTGTACGCCCCGGTATCGGGCACGGTGTCCGCGGTGAACGCCGACCTGGAGGGCAGTCCGCAGCTGGTCAACTCCGACCCGTACGGGGCGGGATGGCTGGTGGACGTCCAGGTGGCCGACACCGCCGCATTGGAGTCGGCCATTTCGTCGCTGCTGGACGCCGAGGCCTACCGCGGAACGTTGACCGAATGACGGTTGCTAATGTGCCTGCCAGCCCCCCGCGGCGACGCGAGCGGCGCGGCAGGCCGGCGGGGGAAAGGCGGGATATCGGTCTTTCGATCGTCGGGTGGGGGGCACATCGCAGACCTATGCGCGGTACCGTCGACACATCGACACTTGAAGGCCCCGGTCTCGGTAATCGGCAGTACCGGGCGAAGAAACGTAGTGAGCAGCCGGCCGAGCGGCCCGGTCAAACAACGCCACAGCGGCCAGTGAGGAGCAGCGCGTGACGGACATGGACAACGACCAGACCTCTGACGAAGTCACGGTGGAGACGACCTCCGTCTTCCGCGCCGACTTCCTCAACGAACTGGACGCCCCCGCGCAGGCGGGCACCGAGAGTGCGGTATCCGGGGTGGAAGGCCTCCCGGCGGGCTCGGCACTGCTGGTCGTCAAGCGGGGACCGAACGCAGGGTCGCGGTTCTTGCTCGACCAGCCCATCACGTCGGCCGGTCGGCACCCCGACAGCGACATCTTCCTCGACGACGTCACCGTCAGCCGCCGCCACGCCGAATTCAGGTTGGAAAACAACGAATTCAACGTGGTCGATGTCGGTAGCCTTAACGGCACGTACGTCAACCGGGAGCCCGTGGACTCGGCGGTGCTCGCCAACGGCGACGAGGTGCAGATCGGCAAGTTCCGCTTGGTGTTTTTGACCGGGCCCAAGCAGGGTGAGGACGGAGGATCCGGAGGCTAGTGAGCGCGCCCGATAGCCCGGCGCTGGCCGGGATGTCGATCGGGACGGTCCTGGAATTATTGAGACCGGACTTTCCCGATGTCACGATCTCCAAGATTCGGTTCTTGGAGGCCGAGGGACTGGTGACGCCGCAGCGCGCCGCGTCTGGCTATCGGAGATTTACCGCATACGACTGCGCCCGGTTGCGTTTTATCCTGACCGCGCAGCGCGATCACTACCTACCGCTCAAGGTCATCCGGGCGCAATTGGACGCCCAGCCCGACGGCGAGCTGCCGCCCTCCGGCTCGCCCTACACTGCGCCGCGCCTGGTGTCCGTGGCGGGAGTCGGGGAGGCCGCTGCCGAGGCGGGCCACCGGCCCGGATCCGACACGGCCGCGGTGGCGCCGTCGAGCATTCGGCTGAGCCGTGAAGACCTGTTGGAGCGCTCCGGGGTGGACGACGACCTGTTGACGGCGCTGCGGAAGGCGGGGGTGATCACCACCGGCCCCGGCGGCTTCTTCGACGAACACGCCGTCGTCATCCTGCAGTGCGCGCGGGCGCTGTCCGAATACGGCGTGGAACCGCGGCATCTGCGCGCTTTCCGGTCGGCGGCCGATCGGCAATCGGACCTGATCGCCCAAATCGCCGGGCCGGTAGTCAAAGCCGACAAGGCCGGCGCCCGTGACCGCGCCGACGACCTGGCCCGGGAGGTGGCGGCGTTGGCCATCACCTTGCACACGTCGCTGATCAAATCCGCCGTTCGCGACGTTCTTCATCGCTGAGGACTAGACTTCGTCGATAGCTTGGTTTTCGGCGGCATAGCGAGAATTCGGCGTCGTCGTTGCGCCAAGAACCGACACGGCAGCATATGCGGAGGGCAGACACAAATGGGCGAAGTTCGTGTTGTCGGCATTCGCGTGGAGCAGCCCCAGAACCAGCCGGTCCTGTTACTGCGCGAGACCGACGGCGACCGATACCTGCCGATCTGGATCGGCCAATCGGAGGCTGCCGCGATCGCGCTCGAACAGCAGGGGGTCGAGCCCCCCCGCCCGCTGACACACGATTTGATCAGGGATGTCATTGCCGCGCTTGGCCATTCGCTGAAAGAGGTACGGATCGTCGACCTCCAAGAGGGCACGTTCTACGCCGACCTGGTCTTCGACCGCAACATCACCGTGTCGGCGCGACCCTCCGATTCGGTGGCGATCGCGCTGCGTGTCGGCGTTCCGATCTACGTCGAGGAGGCCGTGCTGGCCCAGGCCGGCCTGCTCATCCCCGACGAGACCGACGAAGAGGGCGGCACCGCCGTCCGCGAGGACGAGGTGGAGAAATTCAAGGAGTTTCTCGACAGCGTGTCTCCCGACGATTTCAAGGCCACGTAGGTGATTCCAGGGCGATTCCGGGCCCCCTTCGCGGGCGATTTGCGCGCGGTTTGGGGGCCCGCAGTGCGCGTACTACCCTGGACATCGACATCACGGATCTGTCTCAACTAGCGCCGGGATGTCGACACGCCTGGCGGATAGCGCCCTCACTTGGCCCGGCGGCGGCCATACTTTGATCACGACTTAAGGGTGCGGTAGCTATCGAAGCGCGTAAGCTCTCTAGCACTCGGGCCTGAGCAAACGTGGCTGCGACGCAGCCAGTGACGCAGCTGGAAACGAAAGCGCGATCGGCGAGAGGAAGCACCGTGAGCGAGCAGCCACGCCAAGAACAGCTGGACCTAGCTGACCACGCGACCGCCGTGCCGGAAGCACCCGTGCAGCCCGGACTGTTTCCCGACGACTCGGTGCCCGACGAGCTGGTCGGATACCGCGGCCCCAGCGCCTGCCAGATTGCTGGAATCACCTACCGCCAGCTGGACTACTGGGCGCGCACCTCGCTGGTGGTGCCGTCCATCCGCAGCGCGGCGGGCTCGGGCAGCCAGCGGCTGTACTCGTTCAAGGACATCCTGGTCCTCAAGATCGTCAAGCGTCTGCTCGACACCGGGATCTCGCTGCACAACATCAGGGTTGCGGTCGATCATCTGCGCCAGCGCGGCGTGCAGGACCTGGCCAACATCACGTTGTTCTCCGACGGCACCACGGTTTACGAATGCACGTCGGCCGAAGAGGTCGTCGACCTGCTGCAGGGCGGGCAGGGCGTGTTCGGCATCGCCGTATCCGGCGCCATGCGCGAGCTGACCGGCGTGATCGCCGACTTCCCCGGCGAGCGGGCCGATGGCGGCGAGTCGATCGCCGCGCCCGAGGACGAGCTGGCCTCCCGGCGCAAGCACCGCGACCGCAAGATCGGCTGAACGCGTCCGCGCGACCCGGACAGGTAAACTGGGTCACGCATCGCACTCGTGCGGGAGAGTTCCGTGGCGGCCAGTCACGGACGCCGAAGGAGCAACACCTCTCCGCTAACCTCTCAGGCACCCGGACCGCGCGGGTAAACGATGCCTCTGGAAAGCGGTGCCGACCCCTGAGGTCAGCACCCGCCGATGGGGAAAGGCGCTCAGACACCAACGGGCGCCGAATCTCTCAGGCGCCCGGCGAACGGGTGAAGACAGAGGGAGAGGGCCGCTAGTCCTCTGCCTCTGCCGCCACTTCAGGAGACCCGCCCGTGCCGGACCACACAACCTTCGCAGCCCGCCACATCGGCCCGGACGCCCAGGCCGTCGCGGCCATGCTCAGCGTCATCGGAGTCGATTCGCTCGACGAACTTGCCACCAAGGCCGTCCCCGCGGGCATCCTCGACAAGCTCGGCGGCACCGGCGTGGCACCGGGCCTGGACGAGTTGCCTCCGGCCGTCACCGAAACGGAGGCCCTGGCGGAGCTGCGGGCGCTGGCCGAGGCCAACACGGTGGCGGTCTCGATGATCGGCCAGGGCTACTACGACACGCTCACCCCGCCGGTGCTGTTGCGCAACATCCTGGAGAACCCGGCGTGGTACACCGCCTACACGCCGTATCAGCCCGAGATCAGCCAGGGCAGGCTGGAGGCGCTGCTGAATTTCCAGACGATGGTGGCCGACCTGACCGGGCTGGAGGTCGCCAACGCGTCGATGCTCGACGAGGGCACCGCGGCGGCCGAGGCCATGACCCTGATGCACCGCGCGACCCGCGGCACCTCGAACCGCCTCGCCGTCGACGCCGACCTGTTCGCCCAGACGGCTGCCGTGCTGGCTACGCGGGCCCGGCCGCTGGCGCCGGGCAGCTGGGTGATGACGCCGAAGAACTCGCCGTCGGGCAGGCCGTCCCGCAGGTCGGCGGTGACGATCTCGATGCCCAGCGGCCGGGCCCGCGTAGCCAGCACGGCAGCCGTCTGGGCGAACAGGTCGGCGCCGACGGCGAGGCGGTTCGAG
>NZ_LZJM01000076.1:0-27010 GCF_001667665.1 Mycobacterium sp. E342 | reverse complement strand
GACCCAGGTTGGTCTGGTTCGAGAGTGGTAACTCATGACTTTTGATTCGTGTCAACATAATTGGAGGAGACACAGATAATAGTCGACGCAGCCGAAACAGCGAATGCGAAGACCTCCGAAGACGCCGACGGGACCGGCTACGGCGCATCCGACGCGGCGATCGACGACGCTCCTATCCGAGGATGCTCGTGCTTGAGGGATCGCTCCTAGATCCGGACGCACCCGCCATCGTCGCAGTCGGCCCGACGGACGCCGTACCACGGGCAAGGCCGAACTGCTCGATATGGCGGGCGCGGCGTGCGATTCCTCGATGCGCGAGAAGGTCCCGCGGGAGGACTCTGTTTGTATCGGCGCTTTCTTCCAGCAGCACACTTATGTCGGCCGGCGGTCGGCGGCATGAGCAGATCGTCAAGTCACCGTCGGAACCCACGCGGCGATGCGATCCCACAGCTCGTAACGGTGGCTGGCGAAGTTGTGGCAGTGACCTGACTTCGGCACGAGGTGCAGTGTCACGTCAGCAGAGCCCGTATAGTTGGCAGGTTCGGCGTACGAATTGGGCGACACGTCAATCGCTGCGCCGAATCCTAGGAACACTGGAACATTCACCTGTGGCGCGTAGCGCTCGACGAATCCCGGCGTGGCGACCTCGGCGCCCGCGCGCACCGGCACCCGACTTTGCGCGGCGGTGTCGGCGTCGATCACCTGCTGTGGTACCTCTCCGGCATAGAACAGGCCCTCAAGATATGACCGCGGAACGGTCATGTGGCTGTCCTGCGGACTGGCACCCGAGAGCTGGCAAGCCAGCGACATTGATTGCTGGACCCGGCTTTCGAGATCGGCGGCATCTGTTGTTTCTTGGTAAATGTTGGTGACTTGTACCCCGTACCCGAGCAACACCACCGCGTCGTAGATACCGGTGTTGGCCTGCACCATCGTGGTCAGGCATGCGCCCATTGAGTGGCCTACACCGACCAGAGGGCCGGCCAGCGGCGAAACGCCGTCGATGAGATCGCCATTGCGCAGGCCTTCACGGACCTGCCGGGCCACCTCCGCGTCGCCGGCAGCCAGCAACTCCAGCCCTAGCTGGCCGGATGCGATTGGGTCAGTGCTCTCGCCGACGGCGAGGTGGTCCAGGGCGAGGACGATATAGCCAGCGGCGGCCAGGTGCTCTCCGAAGCTGTAGCCGGGGTGCCCGTCAATCTGCATGTGCCAATAGCGCTTGTCGTAGAGCCCGCCGGCCAGACACAAGAGCGCCGCGACCGCACCAGCCGGCCGCGGCGGCAGGAAGGCCCATGCCGTCTGGGTCAGCCGCTCACCGGTCTCGATACTGGCCGTCACTTCGAATGTCAATGGCGTTGGCATGGCACAAATTGTTCAAACCGCAGCCACCGATGTCCAGTGCGTTTTGTGCATCCCAACGTTGCGTAAACCGCAGCGCGCGACGAGTGTCGAGTGTCAAACTGGCGCCATGGAACTGCGCCACCTGCGTTGTTTTGTCGCGGTCGCTGAAGAGCAGCACTTCGGCCGGGCAGCCCAGCGTTTGCATCTGACCCCGGCACCGGTCAGCCGCGCCGTGCGGGCGCTGGAGACCGAACTCGGGGTGGACTTGTTCATTCGCGAACACCATGACGTGCGCCTGACGGCCGCGGGTTTAGCGCTTTGCGAACGAGCTGCTGAAGTCGTGCGTCATGCTGACTCGCTGGGCGACTACGCGCGATCGTTAGGGTATGAAGCGCTCGCGATAACGGTTGGCGCATTTCATCTTTCACCACCGACGGTCTTAGACCGCACGGTGGATGCCCTGCGCGACCTAACAACGTCGAATGTCGAGGTTCAACTCGTTGAACCGGACCAGCTGCCGCGCCGGCTTGCGGCCGGCACGCTGGATTTCGCATTGGTGAACCCGACGTCCGACTGCGCCGGGCTGCCGTACCAGCAGGTGGCCGTTTTCGACTACGTGCTCGTCATGCGCGGCGACGACCCGCTCGCCGCGCGTGACCACATCGACTGGGGGGACCTCGCCCGACGTGAAGTGACACTGCCGCCCGATACGCCGTTCCCCTCGGTGCTCAACAACCTGCACGACTTCATGGTCTGCCACAGCGTGACGCGGTTCGACCGCATTGACAGCCTCGACGTGGCCGCGATGGCAAGCCGGATCCGCACTCATCGCACCGTGATTCCGTCGCTGAGCCTAGAGGCCGGCGGGCCGTGGCGGGTATTCGACGACCCAGCGTTCGCGGTGCGCCCGTTCGGCGAACCACCGCCGCCCTACGTCCTTTCGCTGGCGTGGAGCCCCCGCGCCCCGCAGCGGTGGGGAATCGATCCAGGGGACATCCTTGCCGCGATCGCCGGCCGCAATCCCGCATATAACCACGCAGACAGGTAGGCGGGTCTCTCGCCTTCCGAACCAGACTGTGAGTGCGCCGCTCCCAGACCCCGGAAGGACCCGACGAGCTAATCCCGGATCAGGACTCGACATACATAGGCCTTCGCCCTGACATGAGCCGCTTCGCTCCTTCGTTGCACTGACCATTACGGTGCTGCACCCGAACGGATTCACCACCGAACTGATCGAACCCTGCGAACCATTCTGCTGCCACGCCTTATCCCGCACCGCGCGGGCGTTCGCTAGTCGGTAGGACTCGGTGCCGGTCTCAATGATGTTGCTGGCGAACGTCAAACGGTCCACGATCGCCGCACACAGCCGCAGATCGGTGAAGGTCTTGGTCCAGCTCGAGAAGGAGTTGTGCTCGCGATGGCGACGTTGGCGGTTTACTCGCGCTCGGTGAGAACCTGGAAAGGCATCTCCGTAGCGCGACGACCGTGGCGGCCCACCTCAAGGGCCGCCCGCGCCAAGCCACGGTCAACTCCGTCGGCGACCCGGTCAGGTCGACAGCTTCGAGCGCCGCATGATCGCGGAAGTGGTCGGCCGCTTAGTCAGCCCAGGTAACCGGGACGCCAGGCGCCGAGCACTGCCCCGAGCTCGTCTCCGGCAGGATGTTTATCAACCGACGACGTAGGAGCCGTTGACCGATTCGTTGTTGTTTGCATAGAAGCAATCCTGGACTCGTCCGCGAGGTCCTATTCCCCTTCGATGACTGCCCAAGGGCTGGAGTAGCCCTCTACCCGATGGCGCTATCGGCCTAGGTAGAGATCGACCCACGTGCTGCCGTCGCCAGGAATGTCGTTCGGCGAACCTGGCTGACCGCCGGTCGGTATCGGCCGCCCATGCGCCGGGTCCGGGCAGAGATAAGGCGTTCCCTGACCGCACATCCCATTTCTCAGATGGGAGGGGTACATCTCCCAGTTGTCGTTATCGTTTTGCAGGCCAATCCAAATGAACACGATGTTGTAGGCGAAGTACCCGATGTTGGTCACGGCGGCGACGGCCAGGATCTGCAGGGCGGCCTTGGTCTTGCTGGATACATTGAGCCGCTCCACGCCCCGCTCGACCACCGACTGACCGCGATCATCGCGGTAGAACCGCAGCACCATCAACGGCGCCCAGCCAAGGGCGCCCCACACGATCGGTTCGTAAAGAGGGAACTGATGGGTCGTGCCCTTCAACAGCGTCAACCAGCCGACGGTGTCTGGATATGCAATGACGTGCAAACTGGTGAGGGCCACCTCGTTGAGATCCATGACTGCCATGAAGGCAATCGACCACGCAATAACGCCCAGCTTGCCTGTCTGTGGCCACCGCCTCATCACAAATTTGCGCAGGAACGCGCACCCGATCATGCACAGCGCAGCGCTCCAGATGAAGCCGACCCCGATGAGGATGGTGGGCTCGGGCATGAGGTTGCCACGCGGGGACACCCACCCGGGCATGTCGGTTGTCCACGAGCCAAAGTTCACCATCAACGACGAGTATGAGAACTGCGGCAGGATGTAGTTGAGGATCGGATCCCATTGGATTAGCAGCAGATAGGCGATGATAAGGATGGCGTCAAACGTCAAGCGCCTTTCGCGAATACACTGACGTCCTACGTAAACCAGGGTGCCGACGACCGTGATCACCGTGAATACCTGGAACGCAATGCAGAATTTGAGGTCGTTACCCAAGTCGGGGTTGTGGTCACCGATCGGTGTCGGTGTGGCGCGCCCCCCCAGGATCCAGCTCGCCGCGACATAGATCGCCAGGCCGACAAACGTCGCACCGACTGTCGCCCACACAACGATCGGGGGGATGGTGCGGACCCGCGGCGCCCTCTTCGTCTTGGCGGCAACGGACCACCCACGCGACGGTTCAACTTCGACCGCAGCCATACAACGCCTCCTTGCGTTATCGCGATAACCGTCCGAGAGTTAGAATCTACCATTTACTAGAAAACTATCAATAGCGCTGGTGAGCGTGAGTGCCATCGGCGCGGCGCCGAATCTGTCCGTCGTCCTTTTCTCAGGCGGGCCGAAACCGAGTGCGCGAGAGCTGCTGCCCTAAGCGAGATTTGAGATGCCTATATCGCGGAGAGGTCAACTAGCTTAGCTAATTGCGCAGAGAATCTGTCGTAGAACAGGGACAAGTGATCACCACCGACAGGCCAGCGTGGGCTGATTGATCTTGTACTCGACTGCGAGTGGACGCTCGACGGTATACGCGTTCAGGGTGGTGTTGTCCGGGAAGTACTGCCGCAGAAAACGATTGGTGTCTTCGTTGCTGCGCTGGCGGAGCGTGAGCCACCATCGTGGCCGATGTCGCCGGCTTGGCGCCACACACGGCAACGCAACAAGCCCGTCGACACCTTTAACCGCATGCGATGATCCCTCGCGACCGCAGATCAGCGATCTGGTTGTCGTCGATGCCGATCTCGCTCAGAATTGCGGTCGTGTGCTGACCCACGGTGCAGCCTCCGCTGGCCTTTGTCAACGACCGGGAGAACCGGTAAAGCGGTGCCAGCCGAAGATGTTTGTCGAAGATGGGACTGTCAGCTTCCACCGAATACCCAGCATCGCGGCACGTGTCGCTTTGCAGGACGATGCCCGAATTGCGGTCGGCGACTTCGACGCATCCGACGTCCTGTGCGGTCAGCTCGTACTCCCACTCGAGTTTGGTCTTCGTCAGGAAGACCTGTTCCAAGACGCGTGCCAAGACATCGTCGTTGCGTGCCCGTGATGCGGTATCGACGAAGCGCTCGTCGCCCAGCAGGTCGACGTAGGCCTGCATAGCCTTCGCGAAAGGTTCCCATTCTCGCGCCAGGGGAGCGGCGAGAAACACCCAACCGTCGGCGGCGCGGTACAGCCGGTAGAGGGCCGTGAGGCCGAGGAACTCCGCGTCGGCTGTCGGCACCGGCGGCTGGTCGCGATAGCTGACGTTCGACCAGATGAGGGCGTTCTGAACCGTGCCCAGCATGGTGGTTTCGGTGTGGTGCATATCGATGCCGCGCCGCTTCGCGTAAAGGCACGCGAGCAACGCGGAGGCGACACCCAGCGCGGCGATACCGTCGGCCTGCACCGCAGAAATCGTTCCGCCGGAGAACAGCGTGGCGGCCGTGCGGTGCAGGTCATCCAAGTCGGTCGGCGGGTGCATTGCGTCGCCGCTGTCGAGAACGGCCAGACCGGACGCCGCGGCGATGGACGGTGCGTACGCGGGTCGATGTCCGAATGGCCCATCGAGGCCGTAGCCGGAGGTGCTCAGGACTACCAAATCGGGGTTTATCGCCTTGAGCGTAGCTTCGTCGATCTTGGCTCGTTCAGCTGCTTGCCCGCGGAAGCACTGAACGACGATGTCGCAACGCTTTACCAGCTCGTATATCAGGCTGAGCCCCTCTGGTTTGGTGAAGTCGACCGCGCAGCTTTCCTTGCCTTGCAGCACCTTTGCACCACCAGCCTCCGGGAACGGAAGCATGTTTCGGATGTTGTCGCCGTCGAGCGGTTCGACTTTGATTACCCGCGCACCGAGGTCGGTGAGCAGCGTGGCGCCGTAGGGCCCGGCGAACATCGAACCGAATTCGAGGATCGTCGTCCCATGTAGAGGAAGTCCCGCAGCGACCTCACCGGCCGCAGGGAGTTTGGCCGGCTCCCGGCGCAACCCCCACACCGACGCATTGTGCTGTCCTACGCCCGGAGCTGGACGCAACGCCGCGAGTGGCTGGCCATCGGAGTGGATCAACGTCGACGGCTGGTGCACCGGGCCAAGCTCGGGGTCGTCCACAGTCACAGCTCGGCCTTGATGAAGAGTCTGGGGATGGTTCAGTGACTCGCTGGGTGTGCGGAAAATCTCGGCACTTAGATTTTCGTTTGCATCGAATGCCTGCTGCCATTCCGCGAGAGTGCGCGCCCTGACCCGCTCGATCATCAGGTCCCAGAATTCCGTGCGCAGTTCTTGCGTGGGTAGCGTGGGAAAACCCTCCCATTTTGGGTTCGCAAGTTCGGTCAACAAGTCGAGCTCTGTTAGCCAGGCATGCATCAATCGCGGCGATACCTGGGCGAACTGCAACCAGCGACCGTCTTTGGTGGGGGCCGCCAAGACCGAATACACCAGGGGGATCAGCGGGCGGCTCTGTTCGTCGTACACCGCGCCCGCTGGTTCGAAGGCGCCCGGATACCGGTCGAGCACTAATTCGTGGAACCAGTTCCAGGTATCGTTCGCCCCCACGCCCGTTACGAGATTGGATTCGACGACTTGACCGCGACCGCTCGAATCCCGCTCGATCAATGCTGCCAGGATTCCTTGCACGGCGGCGTGGGCCGCGCCCCAAGACGCATAGGGGGCCGAGACGTAGGCAGGCCCGCTTCGTGGGGTGACGCCACGCTTCTCGTGCATGATGCCGATCTTGGCCAGGACCAACGCTTCCCAGCCCTTGTAGTTTCGCCACGGGCCTTTCGACCCCCACCCGGTAATCGACGCGTGCACAAGTCTGGGGCAGCGCTGTGTCACCAATTCGGGCGTGAGTCCGAGGCGGCTCCCGTCCGCCGGCCGCGCGGTCGTCACGAGCACATCGGCGTTTTCTAGCAGCTGCCAGAGTCGTTGACGGTCGTCAGGTTCGTGGACATCGAGGGTGACCGAACGTCTGCCGCGTAGCAGCGCGGGCCATCCCGGGAGCTGTCGGAGGGAGCTGCCGTCGGGCGGTTCAACCAGGATCACGTTGGCGCCGCAATCGGCGAGGAACTGCGAGGTGTATGCGCCCGCCAGGGTGGTGGACATATCGACAACCAGCAAATCAGCGAGGGGCGGCCGGCCCGGTACCGGAGTTACTGCTGCCATAAACGCTCCTCATGGGGAAAGACGCATGGTGTGACCTGTGTAACGCCAGGATGACACCCGAAACGGTTAAATGTCAAAACATTTGATGAACTGTCAAGCTATTACTAGCGAGCCTCTCCGGCGCCCGAGGCAGCGCCATCGACCCAACCCAGATGCGCGGCGAGGGTGCGCACGTCGAAGACATCGCTGTCGGGGACCTGTTGGCGGACCGTCTTCGACTTATCTTGTGGTGCAACCACTATCGGGCACGAGGACGCCTGGCGACAATCTAGTGGACCAGTGGCTGCTCGGTGAGTTCGGCGACGACCCGAACCGCTACACGGACGCCAAGTCTCGCACAAACTACACCGGCACTTCACCATTGAACGTTGGGTGTGACCGGGAATCTCCATGTGTCAGTAGTGCTTGTCGTACAACCCTCCCGCCAGACGTGCCAGGATCGCCGGTGCCTCCAGTGGTTGGGCCGGGAGGAAGGCTCACGCCGCTTGTGTGAGCGGTTCGCTGCCGATGACGTCGGAGATGTCGAAATTCAAGGTAGGGGCATTGATGGTCCATTCGCCGGTTGTTCTCAGGGGGTGCTCAGCAGCGGGATCAGCGCCGCGGTATCGGCGACGCTGCGCAGCAGATCGTTCAGGTGCGTGCACGTCGACGTGCCGGCCAGCTCCTGGCGGACCCGGAAGTGCAGCTCGTCCAGCCTCATTCCGGTGATGCGAGTTGCGCTCGCAACGGCGCCTGGACATTCCTGCCAAGGCAGAACTCTGGGTATCGCCTGCGAGTGCAGTATGACCCCCGTGTCTGCATCTACCGATGCATCGAGCGTGTATTCGTGGATGATGGTCTCGGTGCTGTCGGCGCGGACATAGCTGTCGCGAAACATCGCACTGATCGACACCTTTGAACTATCCGAGCAGGGTTGAACGTCAAGTCGGCGCCGTCGTCGCATGCCGTGAACAGGCAGCGGGGCCATGGCGTGCCAGGCGAGTGGATCGGCCGGGTCCTCGAGCGCAGGGGCCGGCGGGCCGGTCACGACGGCGGGGTCACCGCCCTCGAACGAGGTCATCAGCAGACCGCCGGTGACGAAGCCGGCGCACCGGTCGGCGATCGGCAGATAACCTGACTTCGCTGCGACTCCGAGCACTCCCGACGCTGACAGCGCATGACCGGAGATGAGTGTGGCGACGGGGACATCATCGAGCAACGTATAGCGCAAGTCGCGGCGTCGCCGCAGATCGGGCGCGGCCTTGTCAACCGCAGCGCGAAAGCCGCTCATCGCCGGCGCCCCACTGAGATTCATGTTGGCAACGATCGGTTCGACCTCGAGGTGCTGAACGACCCGAGCGAACGTCTCGACCGTCGCTTCCAGGCGGGCGTGGCCCACCTCCGTCGTGGTGCCGTCGCACGCCGTCTTGACGTCGCGTGCTCGGCCCGACAAGTAGACCGGATCTATGGAGCCGGTTTTGCGCGTCATATCGATGGAGCTGGTTCGCCGCACTGAGCCAGGCAGTAGTCGCGGCGTCCCTTGGGTCGGCTCGTGAATTCCATGCAACGGGTGCAGGCCGAAACGTGGCGTGCCTAAGTCGTCTCCGCTCATACTTGGGCTAGTTAGGCGATGCTCACGCTCTTGGTCCACAGGAACTCGTCCAGCCCTTGCCGACCGCCTTCCTTGCCCATCCCGCTGATGCCGATACCCCCGAAGGGTCGGTGCACCCCCAGGTTAATGGCGCCGTTGATCAGGACTTCTCCAGTCTCGAGCGCTTCAACGACACGGTGGGCGCGTTTGAGATTGTTCGTGAACAGGCACCCGGACAGCCCGTAGGGGGTGCTGTTCGCGATCTCGATGGCTTCGTCTTCGGTGTCGAACGGCATGATCGACAGCACCGGTCCGAAGACCTCTTTTTGCGCCAGTTCGGAATTGGGGTCGACGTCTGCGAACACCGTGGGCTGCAGGAAGTATCCGTCCGCGAGGTCACCGCCGATGCGCTCACCGCCCGTGATCAATCGTGCGCCGTCCTGTTTGGCGCGGTCGATCATGCCCACGATCCGCTCCAGTGCTGCTTCATTCACGACAGGACCGCTCAGGGTGTCCAGATCGAACGGGTCACCCACTTTGATCATCGACGCGATCGCCGAGACTCGCGCGATGACGTCGTCATAGAGCGGTCTTGCCACGATCATTCGGGTCGGAAGGGCGCAGCCCTGGCCGCTCATCAAGCCCACCGACATCATCGTTCCGTAGCCGCAGGCGAGGTCAAGATCAGCGTCCTCGAAGATGATGTTGCCGGATTTGCCGCCGAGCTCCATGACTGCCGGCTTGATCTGCTCGGCACAGGTCGAGAGGATCTTGCGCGCCGTATCCGGGCCGCCGGTAAAGGTGACTTTCTTGACGAGCGGATGGGCGACCAGCCTCGCCCCGGCTTCAGCGGATCCGGGAACCACGTTGATGACGCCGGCGGGAATACCGGCCTCTGCAGCGAGATCCGCGTACAGATTGGCGCTGAAAGGGGTGAACTCGGACGGCTTGATCACCACGGTGTTGCCCGCGGCAAGTGCCGCAGGCACTTTCATCGCCAAGGAGATGAGGGGGCCGTTCCAGGTGATGATCACGCCGATCACCCCGTAAGGCTGACTGAGTGTATAGCTGAACTCACCGTGGGTTCGGAACGAGGACGCGATGTCACTGCTGATCTTGTCGGCCCAACCCGCGTAGTAACGCGTCCACTCGACCGACATCGCGACGAGCCCGCCCACCAACCCCGACGGCGTGCCGTTGTCAAAGGTACCGAGGCGGGTGAAGTCGTCGGTGTTTTGCTCGATCAGGTCTGCAAAGCGCATCAGAATACGCCTGCGCTCGGCCGGATTGGTCTGCCGCCAACCAAGAAACGCGCCGTGGGCGGCCTCGACAGCCTCGTCGATCTCGGCGGCGCCTGCCATGGGGATCTCGGCGTCGGGTGTCCCATCGCACGGGTTGATGTGTTGGTAGGTGCCTCCAGACGCGGTATGCCGTTTTTCGCCGCCGATCCTCAGCGAGACTTCCGGGCGCGGCGTTGCAAGTGTCGACGTAATCATTGGCTCTCCCGTTGTGTGTTACCGAACCGCGAAGCCGGCGTCGAGGGGCCAAGCGGTGCCTGTGATGAATTTGGCCGCGTCGGAAACCAGCCATGCGACAGCTTCCGCGACATCTTCGGGTTGCAGGATCTGTATCGGAAGGACGTTCTGCATGGCGGTCAGCGCCGCGTCGTTGGCTTCGAATAGCTTGGCCATTGTCTCGTTCATCACCATGCCGGTAGCCACCCCGGTTGGGTGGATGGTGTTGACTCGGATTGATTGTGGCCCAAGGTGGTTGGCCCACACCTGCATCAAAGCTACGAGACCGCGTTTGGCGGCGGCGTAGGCCTGGCCACCTGCACGGTCGGTGCCGGTGGCCTTCAAACCAGCGCTCGAGCTGGTGATCACGATCGATCCGCCGCGGCCGCCGTCGATCAGAGCGGGGATCGCCGCCTCGACGGTGTTCCACACACCGACCAAGTTCACGTCGATGATGTCGCGGAAGATCTCGCGTCGCTTCGAGCCTTCACTGAGTCGCACGATTCCGGCGTTGGCCACCACGATGTCCAGGCGCCCGAATTCGGCGACACCTTCGCGGACAACAGCGTTGACGGCGTCGGCGTCGCGAACGTCGGCTTGGCGGGCCACAATTCGTCGGCCACGATCCTCAACGAGCTTGACTGTCTCTTCGAGGTCAGCGGGGGTCGCGTTGGGATAGTCCATGGAGTCGATGTCGGCGCAGATGTCCAGCCCGATGATGTCGGCGCCTTCACTGGCCAGGCGGACGGCGTGCGCGCGACCTTGCCCTCGAGCCGCGCCGGTGATGAAGGCGACTCTGCCTTCGAGATTCCCCACGAGTTTTCTCCTCTGACCTCAGTGCGGCGGGCTGCCGGTGTGGATGCGTGCCAATCTCAAACCGTCTTCGGAGTCGTCGACCTCGACGCTCCAGTTGCCGCACGAGCACCAGGCACGGAAGCGCCCGTTGTCGGGCAGGATCGCCTGCCCGTCACAGTCGCCGCCGGTGTTGGCGATGCTGGCGAAAAATTCGAGCGGTTTCTCGTGCAGGGCGCTGTCGTCGTCAGCCACCAGTGGCTCCGTTGTACGGCCGGAAAATTGGAAGCATCCAGCCATCGGCGATGGGCGAAAAGTCCACGCGCAGCGCCATTCCGATCGTCAAATCGGTCGGCGCGATGTCGACGACGTTGCTCACCAGTCGCGCACCCGGTGCGTCGGGCAGGTCGACGACCGCTGGTACCAACGTCAATTCGGGCATGCCGGGAATGCCGTGCACAACCGCGAAGCTGTAGACGGTCGCATCGCCACTCAGCTGAACCCAGTTGACGGCCGTGGACTGGCATTCCGGGCAGAACGGTGTGGGCGGCAGCCGGAAGGATCCGCAGTCGGCGCACTGCGGGGCGACAAGACGTTGCTCTTTGGCTGCCTGCCAAAACGGTTCGGTGTGTTTGTTGACCGCGATCCGGATGTGCTCGCCGGGAAGGGTTGTCGCCAGTGTGGCGGGGGGCGCGCTCATGCGGCGCGCCCCAGGATCAGCCCGCTGACCGGCAGACTGGCCGGCCCCCCGGTGATCAACGCGAGTTCGGCGTCGGTCACCTGGTTGATGGCGGTGCCGCGCATCTGCTCGACTCCTTCCATGATATGGGTCATGCCAACGATGTAGGCCTCCGATAGTTGACCGCCGTGTGGGTTGAGCGGGATCGAGCCGCCGTCGTAGCGAATCGCCCCGCTCTCCACGAACGCGCCGCCCTCCCCCTTCTCGCAGAATCCGTAGTCCTCGAGTTGCATCAGCACCATCGGGGTGAAGTGGTCGTAGAGCAGCGCCACGTCGATGTCGGCGGCGCTGATCCCGGCCTGCCGGTAGAGCCGCTCGGCGATCGGCTTGTTACCCGAGGAAGCGAAGTACTCATCGGGCATACCCATCCACGCGAACGCGCGACCCCACTGCTTGACTCCACCATGGGCGGCGGCGACCACTGGGACCGGTGGTTGGCGCAGATCGCGGGCACGGTCGGCGCTCGTCGTGATCACCGCGACGGCACCGTCAGTCTCCTGGCAGAAGTCGTAGAGGCACAACGGTTCTGCGATCATCCGCGCGTTGAAATAGTCTTCGAGCGTCAGTGGTTCCCGGTGAATCGCCTTGGGCCGGTTCAGCGCATTGGCCCGCGTCGAGATCGCGATCTCGGCGAAAGCCTCGCGCCGCGTGCCGTAGAGATGCATATGCCGACGCGCCAACACCGACATCAGCTGACCCGGACCGAACAGCCCCGACGGCTGCAGGAACGAGTTGATCGCGTCGGGCTCCATCGCCGAGAACACCGCTCCCAGACGCTGTTTGGACTGCTGCAACGCCATCACAGTGACGACCACAGAAGCATCGCCGGCGACAATCGCCGCACGCGCCAGCCCGATCGCCCCGGCCGAACCACCGCCGCCCGAGGTCAGCGCCGCGGTGAACCGGACCTCCGGTATGCCGAGGGTTTCCACGAAATCGCCGGTGTCCATCTTCTCGGCGTACCCGGCGCTGGCACCCGAGTAATAGGCAAAACCGTCGATGTCGCGCACCGATAGCCCGGCATCCTCACAGGCGGCGAGGATCGCCTCACCGGCGAGTTCGGTTACGGTCTTCGGCAACGACCCGCCCCGCTTGTAGTAGGGCGTCGCGCCAATTCCGACGATGGCGACGTCACGCAGACCATCCGAATTGCCCACCAGTTCAGATGCTTTCGGCTGGTACGGGCGGGACGTCGGGGAACAGCTCGAAGAACGCGCCCTGGGTGATGCGCAGCCGTGTATCGTCGCTGACCCCGTCGAACAGCGTCTTAAGCGTGTCCTGGGTGTGGCCGAACGTGCCCTCCATGTGCGGATAGTCGCTGCCGAACATCACGTTGCGATACCCCATGTGGTCGAAGGCCGCCACCGCGGTCTCGTCGTGCTGGAACGACGCGTAGACCTGGCTGTAGAGGATCTCCTTCGGGCTGCGGCTCAGCTTGGGCCGCACCGCCATATGGTGCTGGCGATACCCCTCCAGCAGACGGTCACCCAAAAACGGAACCCACGTCGCGCCGCCCTCAGAGATCAACACCTTCAAGTTCGGATGCCGGTCCAGTGCACCGCAAGCCACCAGCTTCATGGTGGCCCGCTGCCCGGAGAATGTCGTCTCGGCGTAGTTCATGATGGCCCCACCCGGGCCGCGATATACCTGACCCGCGCCGCCGGTCACACTGTTGCCGGCCTCCACGGGCACCGGATCGGTGCCGATATGGAACGCGAGCACCATGCCGGCCTCCTCGGCCGCCGCCCACAAGGGCTCCCAGTCGTCGCGGTGCCAGTCCGGTGCGCTCGGGTGCGGCGACGTCGGCAGGAACACCGCCTTGAACCCCTTGCCGGCCGCCCACTGCAGTTCCTCCACCGCGTCGTCCACCACCAGCGTCGAGACCTGCGCTGTGACCACATAGCGCGGTGACACCGCACAGATCTCCTCAAGCGCCCACTCATTGCTCGCGCGCATGCACGCCTTCAGCAGCTCCGGCGTCCGGAACGATGAGGCCCACATGCCCAGCGACGGAAAGATCACCTCACCCCACACGCCCTCCTGATCCAAGTCGCCGAGCCGCGCCCGGGCATCTCGCAGGCCCTGCGGCTTCGAGGCCAACTCAACGAAGGCCACCATCGCCGACGACGGCAGCTTCCGCCGAAAGATCTGACCGTCGACGTAAACCGTCTCGTACTCACCGTCGGGATCCTTCTCCGACCGCGGACACAACTCGGCCAACCGCTTCGGCAGCCGGGATTGCCAGAGATCGTCGGGTTCCAGAAAGTGTGAATCACCAGAATTCGTCCAGATCTTGGTCATGCCTGCCTCCACCGGGTACTGGCTTTTGAAAAACCATTTTTCACTAGGCTAGGAGGCTGGGTGTCACATGTCAACGGCGATTCCACCGATCGACGGATTGAATCCCCAGCGCTGGCAGGTTATTGTGCGACACAAGGCACGTACATTGGCTCGGAATGCGATGCAGTGCCGAAAACCGACCTTTCGCAGGAGTCGCGTCGAATGCCCTCGACCTCCGACGCCCTTGCCGCCCCCGAACCGACGACACCGCTGGCTGGCATCCGCGTCGTCGACCTGTCCACCACGCTGCCCGGCGCGTTCTGCAAGCAGTTCCTGGCGGACCGCGGGGCAGAGGGTTTGATGCTCGAGGCGCCCCTGCGGTTTTCGTCGCTGGTCGGGCCGAGTCGGTCGGAGATCAGGGCGCCCGGCGGACGTCTGGCCGGGCGGCACACGGTCGCGGTGCTGCGGGTGTTCGGCTACGATGACGCAACAATCGCGAAATGGCAGGACGCCGGTGTAATCCATTGTGGCTGAGACTCGGACGATCAGTCGCTCATCGGAGCGACAGCACATCATCGACGCTGCCTACCGGTGCTTGGATCGCAGTGGCGAGTCGCTGACATCGATCACCGAGATACTCGATGAAGCCGGTCTCGGCACGCGGGCCTTCTACCGGAACTTCAGCACCAAACACGATCTTCTGTTGGAGATGTTTCGGAGGGATCGCAAGGCGGTGCAGGAGCAACTGCGCGAGGTAGTGGCGCGCGCGGAAACCCCGGTGGAGGCCCTGCGGTCGTGGATGACGCACATGTTCGAGCTGGTGTCGAATCCGCGCAAGCGCAAGAGGGTGGCGATTTTCTACTCCGAGGAACTGCGGCGCACTCCAGGTTATGCGCGCGAACTCGAAATCGGGATGGCGGCCGATCAGGCATCGATCGCCGCCATACTTCACCGAGGCAAAGCAGAAGGAATCTTCACCGCGTGCAGTCCGGAGGTGGATGCTCGGTCGATTCGGGCGGCTTTCGAGGCCGCACTTCTCGACCGGTTTCACCAGAAGTCGATGACAGACGTCACCGACGAGGTCGACTATCTGCTGGGTTTCGTGCTGCGCGGTCTGGGCGCCGCTTAGTCTTTCAGCAAGGAAGCGAGCTTCGTGCCGATCGTCTGAACATGTCTCAGCGCCCACTCTTTCGGCATCCCACCCAGCGACGCCCAGAAGAACACGGTCTCGGTAGTGTCGCTCGCCTGAGAGTTCGTTGTCACTACGCACCAGCCTAAGCTAGAATCTACTGATATATAGAAAGTATGGTCACGACCGATCTCTCGATGCGTGTCTCGCGATACCGATCGCCCAGCGTTCACGCACGGTGCCAGCAAAGGACGGTGTCAGCACATGGGCTCGAGTGAATCATTGAGGGGCAAAGTCGCCGTCATCACCGGCGGCGCCAGCGGGATCGGTTTGGCTACGGCACGAAGGCTGGCGGATCGGGGTTGCAAGCTCGTGCTGGCCGACATCGAACAGGCGGCTTTGAACTCAGCTGCAGCGGAACTGCCTGCCGGCACCGAGGTGTTGCCAGTCCGTACTGACGTCTCCAAGCGTGCGGACGTCGAGAGCCTTGCAGCGCGCACAAGTCAGCACTTCGGCCCCGTCGACATCTTGTTCCTCAACGCCGGCGTGGGAGCCACGGGGCCGCTGGTCGACGCAACGCACGAGGACTGGGAGTGGATGATCGGCGTCAATCTCTGGGGTCCCATTCATGGTGTCGAGGTGTTTCTCCCATCGATCGTGCGGGCCGCCCGGAGTGCGCACATCATCTTCACGGCATCGTTCGCGGGCCTCGTCGCCAATGCAGGACTGGGTCCCTACTCGGTCACCAAGTACGGTGTTGTGGCGCTCGCCGAGACGCTGCATCGTGAACTGCGCGAATCGCTGGTAAAGGTCAGCGTGCTCTGCCCGATGAAGGTCGGGACGAACATCGAGCACTCGCATCGCAATCGCCCGGCTCACCTCGGCGGTCCGAATGCCGCCTCCGATGTTGACTTCGACGACCCTGGATTTGCGGGCCGCATCGTGTCGCCCCACGACGCCGCGAAGATCGTCGTCGACGCAATCGGTTCCAACGAGCTGTACTTGTTCACTCACGAGGAGTGCCGCGAGCCGATCGCGCGCCGATTCCGAAAGATCGACGCCGCGTTCGAGACGTCCCCGAGTCGAGCGTGATGGCCGACGGCACGCATGCGCGTTCTGCCCTCATCACCGGCGCCTCTCGCGGGATCGGATTGGCTATCGCACGGCGCCTGGCCGAGCGGAACATGGCGCTTACCATCACCGCTCGCAACGAAGAAGCCCTGGTGGCGGTGCGCGACGAACTCCGCGAATTAGGCGCGCCTGCAGTACTTTCCGTCGCCGCGGACATCGCTGATCCGGATGCCCCGGTCGGTCTGATCCGGCGGCACCGTGACGAATACGGCGACATGTCGGCATTGATACTCAATGCCGGCGTCGGTACGGCAGGGTTGATCGCCGACTACCCGCTGAAGCGACTCGACAAGACCATCGCGGTCAACTTCCGGAACCCCTTCGTCCTGATCCAGGAAGCCTTGCCGATGCTCCGCGCGGCGGTCGCTCGGCATCCGTCTGAGGGGGCCAAGATCATCGTGCTTTCCTCGATCACCGCCATCTACGCCGAGGCCCAACTGGCTGCGTACGGCGCCTCGAAGGCCGCGATTGCCTCGCTGGTGGACACGCTGAACGCCGAAGAGTCGGGCACCGGCATATCTGCTACCGCGATCGCGCCTGCCTACGTCGACACCGACATGTCGGAGTGGGTACGTGGCCGCATCGCGCCCGAGGAAATGATCCCGGCCGAAGACGTGGCGACCTTGGTCGAGTTCCTGCTGAGGATGTCGGCGCGCTCGGTCATCGGTCGGGTCGTGATAGCGCGGGCAGGCACCGACGGCTACGAGGCGTAACGCCCGAGAGGGCCGCCGCGTCGTACCCGTGGCGGCCCTCTCGGGCGTGCATCTAGAGCGCGTCGACGTCGAAGGTGGCCAGCTTGGCGGCTGAGACGTCAGTGATCTCGTCCCACTTCGCCGCAACATCGTCGATGCTCGGCGCCGCCCCGGTGAAGGTCACGCCGTCGGTCTGGAACAACACGGCGCGCTGCACCTTGCCGCCGCCCACGATGAACACCGAAGCGCTGTCGGAGTTCTCCTCCGTCATCAGGTAGCCCACCACGGGCGCGACATACTCGGGTGTCAAGCGCTCGAAGACCTCCGGTGTCATGATGTCCTGCGTCATGCGCGTCGCGGCGATGGGCGCCACGGCGTTGGCCATGATGTCGTATTTTGCGCCCTCCTGCGCAAGCGTATTGATCAGCCCGACAAGTCCCAGTTTGGCCGCGCCGTAGTTGGCCTGGCCGAAGTTGCCGAACAGCCCGCTGGTCGAGGTGGCGACGACCACGCGGCCGAAGTGCTGCTCGCGAAAGTGCGGCCACGCGGCGCGGATGACGTTGTACCCGCCGTAGAGATGCACCTTCTGCACGGCGTCCCAGTTGTCGAACGTCATCTTGTGGAAGGTGCCGTCACGCAAAATGCCCGCGTTGCTGACGACGCCGTCGATCTTGCCGAATTCATCGAGCGCGGTCTTGATGATGTTTTCGGCACCCGCTGGCTCGGCCACGCTGTCGTAGTTGGCCACTGCGCGCCCGCCGGCGTCCAGGATCTCCTCGACCACATCGTCGGCCATGTTCTGCCCGGCGCCGCTGCCGTCGCGTGCCCCGCCGAGATCATTGACCACAACGCTGGCACCCTCTCGCGCGAGCGTCAATGCATACTCGCGTCCCAAGCCGCCCCCGGCTCCGGTGACGACGATGACCCGATCCTGCACTCCTGCCATGAATGTTCCTTCCTGATGATGCCGAACGGCGGATTTGATGGTGGTTCACGCTTCGACGACGGCCAGCGCATGGCACCGGCTGCGATAGAAAACGATTGGTTGTACATCGTCATGCCGGGTGATGTCGGTGATCTGCAATATGACGATGCTGTGATCCCCGGCCTCGACGGCCTGGTAAAGATGGCCTCGATCCACACACTGCACCCGCCAAGGAAAACGGCGCCGCTCGGAGATGAGACGACCGTGACGCCGGAGAAGCGGCCGCCCGTCTTCGCTGACAGTGACGGGACGGCGCCGCTGTGACCGTGGCTCAGCACGCTGATGCCAAGGCGGCCGCACGTGCGAAGGCGAGGGCAGGTCGACGAACTGTTCTGCACGCACACCGAAACCAGGGGCGGGGCAAGCGATACGGGCGTAAACGTACTGAGGGCCATTCCGCACGGAGCGGAATCGACCATGGCGCCGATGAACACGATTCCCGTGGGGTGACAGGCGAATACATCTCGCAGCAGTGCGTGGTCGAACGACGAAGCAGTCACGGCAGCCTTCGGACAAGATTCGGTACGGCAACAGAATCTAGCACAAGGTAGAATAGCGGCGCTGGCGTGTTCGGTCGTCATGCGTCGCTTACCGGGCTCCGGCAGCCGCTCGAATGCATGCGGTGGCAGTAGGCCGCCACCCGCGGCCGCGGACCCTCAAGCGAGGCTGCGCGGACGTGATCGACGGCGTCGGATGCTTGTTGCGTTCCGTCCTAACGAAATGCTAGTTTCGACTATATAGTAGAAAGTCATCTGGCTGCTGCAGTTGGCCGTGCCTGAAAAGGAGGTTGCTCAATTGAGCACCCCAGTGATGCCGATCATCGATACCGATACACATCTGAGCGAGCCGCCCGATCTGTGGACGTCGCGGCTGCCTTCGAAGTGGAGCGAGCTCGCTCCCAAGGTGGTCTTCGACGAGCGCCGGGGCGAAGACATCTGGATCATCGGGGGGCGCCGACTGTCCGGGGTGTCCGGCTATGCGATGGCCGGGTGGCACGAGTATCCGCCAAAGCATCCGCCGTCCGCGGAGACGGCGGACCCCGCCGCGTTCGATGCCAAGGAGCGGGTGAAGCGGATGGACGCGATGAAGATCGCTGCCGAGGTTCCGTACCCCAACCTACTGGCGTTTTCCATGGACGCCTTCATGGGCTACAACGAGCCCGAACTCGTCTTGGATTGCATCCGCGCCTACAACGACTTCCTGACCGAGTTCGCTTCTGTGGCTCCGGAACGGTTCGTTTGCCTTACGACGCTGCCCTTCTGGGACCTGGACGAGGCGGTGAAGGAGATGAACCGGTGCCACGACAATGGGCACCGCGGAATCAACTTCATAGCCAAGCCCTACAAGTTGGGCCTGCCGCGCCTGCGGGAAGACCATTGGGCCCCGATCCTGAAGGCGGCCGAGGAACGTCAGCTCTCCGTTAACTTCCATGTCGGATATCAATCTCAGACCGAAGAGGACTGGGTTCGCATGATCAAGGACGTCCAGGGCCCGGCCGACTACGCGCAGGAGACCACGATGTCGTTGATGGGTCTGTGCGAGAACGTGTCCGAGCTGTTGCTGTCCGGAGTGTGTCACAAATACCCGGGCCTGAACTTTGTCAATGTCGAAAGCGGCTTCGGGTGGATCCCCTACCTGATCGAGAGTGCCGACTGGAACTGGAAGAACTCCGGTGCTGCGAAGGCTCATCCGGATCGCGAACTTCCCAGCCACTACTTCCGCAACCAGATCTACACCACTTACTGGTTCGAACGCGAAACCGTGCGCTACATGGGCGCGGCGTACGCCGACAACCTGATGTTCGAGACGGACTTCCCCCACCCGACGAGCCTGTCTCCCGGGCCGGCCTCGACCGCGATGTCTCCGCGCGACGTGGTCGACGAGACGCTCAACGAATTGCCCATCGACGCGTGCCGCAAGATCTTCTACGAAAATGCGGCCCGCCTGTATCACATTGACGTAGAAGCCTGTCTTCAGGATTAGCGACTTGCCTCGGTCTGGTCCGAAATGGGCCAGACCGAGGTTCCAAGGGAGTGATTAGGTGGCCGTCGCAACAAATCACGACATCGAGCCCGCCGCTCCGGGCGCCAAGGAGGTGTGTGATGCGCTATTCGCCTTCATCGACAGAGAAGTCGCGAAAATTCAGCAACCCATCGAGGCGGCTCTGCATGATCCGCGACTGTACTGGCGCGAGGACGGGCGCATCGCCGACGAGGTAGTTCAGGCCCGTCGGGCTGCGCGGATGGCTTCGGCCGAGGCCGGCTTCTACACGATGTTCTGCCCTACCGAACTCGGCGGCGGCGGGCTGAGTGCCGAACTGTACTTCGAAGTATTCGAGGCTCTCTGTCACCGGTATGGCTCACCCCAGACGCAGCTGGCCTTCCAGGTCCTCGCACACGCGAGCACAGGTCCGACGGCGTTGTGGACCTACGCATCCGACGCTCTTAAGGCTGATCTGGTGCCCAAGCTCCTGCGCGGCGAGGTACAGGGATCATTTGCGATGTCGGAGCCCGACGCAGGCTCCGACGCCTGGATGATGACCACCACCGCTGTCCGTGACGGAGGCCACTGGGTCCTCAACGGCACAAAGCAATGGGCCTCGTGGGCTCCGACCGCTGACTTCTTGATCACGTTCGCCATCACCGACCGCGAGCGCTTTGCGGCGCGAAAGGGAGGATTGACGGGCTTCTACGTGCCCACCGATGTTCCGGGATACGACCTGTACTCGATCGTCAAGGTGTTCGACGAAATCGGCGGCGAAGAAGCAATCCTCACCTTCAACGACGTCCGCATCCCGGATCAGTACCGGCTCGGTGAAGTTGGCGAGGGCTTCCGTGTCGCGATGGAGGGCTCTGGCCTGCTGAAGATGACGAAGCTCGCGCGGCTGATCGGTCTGGGCCGGTGGGCGAACGATAAGGCCGTCGACTATGCGAAGGTACGCAAAACATTCGGCAAGACGCTGAGTGAGCATCAGTCGATCCAAAACATGCTTGCCGACAACTGCATTGACATTTACACCTCGCGTTTGGCGTCGCTCGACGTGGCGCGCAAGCACGACGCCGGGGATCAGGCACGATTTGAGTCCGCGATGAGCCACGCGCTCGTCGCCGAGGCGATGTACCGCGTGTACGACCGGTCAATGCAGATCCTGGGCGGGATCGGCCT
Source organism: Mycobacterium sp. E342 (assembly GCF_001667665.1). Taxonomy (NCBI): domain Bacteria; kingdom Bacillati; phylum Actinomycetota; class Actinomycetes; order Mycobacteriales; family Mycobacteriaceae; genus Mycobacterium; species Mycobacterium sp. E342. Next base: position 5,806 of record NZ_LZJM01000076.1, on the reverse strand, counting down.
GAGCAACGAAGCGGCGATGATCCATGGCTGGCACACGACACGCGTGTCGAGAATCAGCGAGGGTCCGCCAGAAGTTCAGCGGCGCACCATCGCCAAGTATCTCCTGTCGGGCGCCTATAAGTTCTGACTCCCTGTCACGTCGAGTTGCCAGTGCTCTCGGGCACTGGCCTCACTCAAAGCAACTGTGACGCAATGGCGTTCGCAGAAACATCGAATCGGCGCGTCCTCAACGCAAAGCAAGAAGGGAACACATTCCATGGTCGACGCATACATCGTAGAGGCTGTTCGATCGCCCGTCGGTAAGCGCAACGGCGGGCTGGCCGACGTCCACCCCGCGGAGCTATCCGCCCAAGTACTCGCCGCGCTGGTGGACCGAGCCGGCGTCGATCCCGCCGTCGTCGACGACGTGATCTGGGGTTGTGTTGGCCAGATCGGCGAACAGTCCAGTGACATCGCACGCACCGCGGCGCTGACTGCCGGATGGCCGGACACGGTCACCGGCGTGACGGTCGATCGGCAATGCGGATCGAGTCAGCAGAGTTTGCACTTCGCCGCCGCCGGCGTGATCGCCGGGCAGTACGACGTCGTGGTCGCCGGGGGAGTGGAGTCGATGTCCCAGGTGACCATCGGTTCTGCGGCCGAATTCGGCGCCGGCCCTTTCCCCGAGCGGTTTCAAGCACGCTACGGAATCCCAAATCAAGGTGTGGGAGCGGAGCTGGTCGCCGAGCGTTGGGGACTGAGCCGAACACAACTCGACGAGTTCTCCGCTCAATCCCACCAGAAGGCCGCGGCCGCACAGGATTCGCACGTTTTCGATGACCAGATTGTGCCCATTCGACGCGCCGACGGTTCCGTCGTGACAGCCGATGAAGGTATTCGGCGCGGAACTTCGGTAGAAACGCTCGCTGGTCTCAAGCCGGCCTTCAAGGAGGACGGCGTCATTCACGCGGGCAACGCCTCACAAATCTCGGATGGCTCGGCGGCGCTGCTGATCATGTCGGGGGAGAAGGCCCGGGAGCTCGGCTGCACGCCGATCGCTCGCGTGCACACCGCCGTGCTCGCGGGCGCCGATCCGGTCCTGATGCTCACCGCACCTATTCCTGCCACCCAGAAGGCGCTGCGCAAGTCTGGACTTAACGTCGGCGACATCGGGGTGTTCGAGATCAACGAGGCGTTTGCACCGGTGCCGATGGCATGGCAGCTCGAGATCGGCGCGGACGAGAAGCTGTTGAACCCGAACGGCGGCGCGATCGCGCTCGGCCATCCCCTCGGGGGCTCAGGTGCCCGACTGCTGACGACCATGATCCATCACATGAGGGCGAACAACATCAGGTATGGGCTGCAATCGATGTGCGAAGGTGGCGGGCAGGCCAACGCGACCATCGTGGAGCTGGTGTGACAACGTCGGAGGCCGTGACCACGAATGCGGCACTCATCCGGAGGTCCGGACGGGTCCTCGTCATCACCATCAACAGACCCGACGCCCGCAATGCGGTGAACCAAGCGGTTAGTACGGCCGTCGGTGATGCGCTCGAGGCGGCGCAGCAGGATCCGACAGTCTGGGCGGTCGTGGTGACCGGTGCCGGTGACAAGTCGTTCTGCGCAGGGGCCGACCTCAAGGCGTTGTCGCGCGGCGAGAGCGTGTTGCATCCGGACCATCCAGAATGGGGGTTCGCCGGACTCGTCCATCACTTCATCGACAAGCCGGTCATCGCCGCCGTCAACGGGTCAGCGCTCGGCGGCGGCACAGAGCTGGCGCTTGCGAGCGACCTGGTCGTGGCGGAGGAGCGGGCCGTATTCGGCCTGCCGGAGGTGAAGCGCGGTTTGATTGCCGGTGCGGGTGGCGTCTTCCGTATCGTCGAGCAGCTGCCGCGCAAGGTCGCACTCGAACTGCTGTATACGGGCAACCCGATTTCGGCTGCCGAGGCGGCACGTTGGGGATTGGTGAACAGGGTCGTGCCCGACGGCACGGTGGTGGAGTATGCGCTGCAGCTCGCCGAGCAGATCGCCGTGAATGCACCGCTATCCGTACAGGCGAGCAAGCGCGTGGCCTACGGAGCCGATGACCGCATCATCGAAGCCGAGGAACCAAAGTGGGAGAGAGTCGCACGGGAGGGCGAGGCACTCCTTGCCAGCGGGGACGCGAAGGAGGGGCCGCGCGCGTTCGCCGAGAAGCGTGCACCCGTATGGGAAGCACGCTAAGCGATGAGGATCCGCGCTGATGTCGCGCATGTCATGGTGCGCGCGATCGACGTGGCCGGCTTTGTCCTCGCCGATGTCTGCCGCTACACCGTTATGAGGGATCGGAAGTCTCCCGATCGGCAGGTCCGCGCCTTCTTCGCCGCGCTTCGGCACCGTGCTGTTTTAGAACTAGCTAGGCCCCGACTACAACGCTGCGCATCACGAACACCGCCACCTCGCGGCAGATATCTGCCGCGAGGTGGCGGCAGGCTTAACGGCGAACCGGCAGCCGACTGCCGGGGTTCAGTTCATCAGTAGCTCGCGCAGGTTGTCACGCATGATCCGGTGCACGCAACCCGGGTCCAGGTCGGTGAGCCCCTCCGCGAATTCGGCTGGCTGGGCCAGCCCCTCCGCGTGGGGATAATCCGAGCCCATCAACACGCGGTTCGCGCCGATGCGCTTGACCAGTTCGGGCGTGTTGTCCTCGTGAAAGGGAACGACATAGACATTGCGCTTGAACATCTCCGATGGGCGATCAGGGAGCGTGCCGCCCGGCCAATCGCCAAAACGTCCCCACCACGCTGCCTTGTTGAGCGTCTTCAACAGATAGGGGACCCATCCACAGCCATGCTCGACGCTGATGACCCGCAGTCCCGGGAAGCGGCCGAACAGATTGTGCAGGACCATCGCCGCGAGCGTGGTCATGATGGGAATCTCGACGTGGAACATCGCGAACTGCAACGCGGAGGTGTCGCGCGTTCCCGGCCGGGGCTTCTCGCCCCACACGGTCGACGCGTCGAAGAAACCGGCTGACACGTGGAACCCAACCGGCACTTTCGCCTCCTCGAGGCGCGCCCAGAACGGGTCGAACTTGGGATCGGCAATCGAACAGGGCTGTGCTCCGCCACCCGGGGCCGGTCGCAGATAGACGACTTTCACGCCCGCCTTGAGCAGGCGGTCCAGTTCTTCCACGGCCAGGTCCGCGTCGGCCAGCGACAGACACCCCGTGCCGAAAATGCGGCCATTGCTGCCGAAGCCCCAGTCTTCCTCGACCCAGCGGTTATACGACCTCAGGTTGGCATACAGCACCTCGGGGTTGTCGAGCAGATCCTGCTCGATCCCATTCGCCATCGACGGGAATAGGATCGTGCCCTCGACGTTCTGGCTGTCCATCAGCTCCAGCCGCGCCTGCTGGTCATGGAAAGCCGGCAACATCGACGATTCGTCCCGCGCATCGTCGAAACCGCCCAGCTCGGGATTATTCAGGATTTCCTTGAACGAACCCGGAGCCTCGGTCTTGTCGAACTTGACGTTGCAGAAGGTCAGAACCTTGTCACCGCAATGCCAGTATTCGTTGCCATCGGGGTGCATCCGGGCCTGGATCGCGACATCCTTGTACTTGGACTCGATATGACGGCTGAAGCAGTCCCGGACCTCATAGAAGTGATTGTCTGCATCCCACAGACCATAAGGCTCGCTGGTCACGTCACACACTCTCCATTCCATTTCGTTTGATCTTGTTCCCAGCGCTCGCGCCGTGGGGCGAGAGGGCCAGAGCACGTCGAGCATTCATATAGTTAGCCTATAGAACATCATATCGGTAGCCTATAGAACGATCAGGCGCGCGTCAATGGCTTTCTAGCGAGACACAGATTCTTGTACTAAGTAGATTACTCCGCCGGTGGGGCGCACAGATGACCCTCGACAGGGTCGTCGAACAGCTTGAATCTGGTACGCCGAGAAGCGTTCACCCGTATGGAAAGCGCTTAAGGGGTGGATGGATTGACAAATAAATTCTACTATATGGTAGAATCTAGCCGTCAATCGGACTTCAGATAGGTCAAGCACATGCATGTTGGCAAGAGTGTCTTCTTTCAGAATCCCGACGAGGATCGTTCCGACTCGGCGCTTTACAAGCATGAGATAGCGCTGGCAGAACAGGCCGAGCCGCTGGGCTTCGAGTCGTTGTGGATCGCCGAGCACCACTTCGGTGGCTACGACGTGTCGCCAAACACGTTGCAGCTGTTGACTTATCTGGCGGCCAAGACTAAGCACGTCCGGCTGGGACCTTCGGTGGTGGTGCTTCCGTGGCATGAGCCGCTGCGGGTCGCTGAGGAGCTCTCGGTGCTTGACCACCTGTCGAACGGTCGTCTGTTGCTCGGCATCGGCCGCGGCCTGGGCCGTCACGAATTCGAGGGCTTCCGGCTGAACATGGGGGAGTCGCGCCAGCGTTTCCAGGAGTATGCACAGGGCATCCTCAACGCCTTCGACACGGGAGTCATCGAGTCGGACGGTGAACTCTGGAAGCAGCCGCCCGTGCAACTTCGACCCCAGCCGCTGGCTCCGCTGCGCAACCGCACATACGCATCTTCGGTGTCGCCTGAATCGATGGACATCGTCGCTGAACTCGGTGCGGGTATCATGGTGATCGCCCAAAAGCCGTGGGATGTAACGGTTGCCGACGTCAAGAAGTACAACGAGCGGTTCGTCGAGTTGAATGGTTACGAGCCGCCTAAACCGCTGCTGATGTCCTTTGTGATCGTGCACGAGTCCTCGTCCGCGGCACAGGAGCTGCACGAGCAATATCACTATCGGTACGCGAAATCGACGTTCGATTGGTACGAGTTCAGCAATCCCGGCCTAGCGAAGGTTCCCGGTTACGAGTATTACGGCAAGTTCGCCGCCAACATCGAAAAGCACGGGGCGGATAGCTTCGTGAAATTCCTCGCCGAATTGCAGGTCTATGGCACTCCGGACGAGGTGGTGGAACAGTTGACCGACCATGTTCGTCGCATCGACGGCGTCGGGATGACTTCGGTACTGTCCTTCGCGGGAATGAGCCCCGAAATCGGTGCGGCCAATCAGAAATTGTTTGCAGAGCAGGTGCTGCCGCGCCTGAAGGGCATCGACACGGAGCGTGCTTTCCCACCCGTTGCCGTCCCGGCGCATGCCTGAGGGCGTGGGCTCGGCAGGAGAAGACGGCTCCGAAGTCCGCATCGCGCCGCTCCCGCTCGAGGAGCGCGATAACGCGACGAACGAGCTGCTCGATAAAGTCGGGCCGGGTCGTGACCTCAATCTGTTCACTACCCTGGTGCGACACCAGCGGCTGTTTCGGCGCTGGCTGCCGCTGTGCGGAGGCCTGCTCAGCGGGAAGTTGTCGGCCCGTGACCGGGAATTGCTGATCCTGCGGACCGCCGATCGCTGCGGGGCCGCCTACGAATGGGCCCATCACCTGGTGTTTGCCGCGGATGCCGGGTTGACCTCCGAGGAGGTCGACCGGGTCCGCGCCGGCGCCGACGCCGACGGCTGGACGCAACTGGAGTCGGCGCTGCTGAGAAGCGCCGACGAACTCCACGATGAGTGCGAGATCTCCGCATCGACATGGTCGGTCCTGGCGGCGCACTACGACCAGGAGCAGCTGATCGAGGTGCCGATGGTGGTTGGGCACTACCACATGCTGGCCTTCGCGGCGCGCTCGTTCGGCGTGGCGATTGAGCCCGCCTACCGGCCCGTCTCAGCGGCGCGCGCCGTCGAATGACCCAGGAGCGAGTGCCCTCTTACCGGTGACGCGCGCCCAGGCCAGCTTTCGCCGGCGAAATGTCGACCGGACGCCGTTTAGAACCAT
>NZ_LZJM01000075.1:0-55440 GCF_001667665.1 Mycobacterium sp. E342 | reverse complement strand
GCGAGGACCACAAGAAGTGGCGGCGCCTGCTCGACCCGATGTTCGCGCCGAAGCAAGTTGCGCGCCTGGAGGCGCAGGTGCGCGACCTGGCACGGGAACTCATCGACGGCTTCGCGCCCACTGGCAAGGCGGAACTGTACGAGGATTTCTGCACACCATTGCCGTGCCTGATCTTTCTGCGCCTCGTCGGCGCGCCCGTCGAGGATCTCGACTTCTTCCTCGAATTCAAGGAAGGCGTCGTTCATCCGAAGGGCGAAACCACCGAAGAGATCGACGCCGACATGGCCGCTGCAGGCGGCAAACTGATGGAGTACTTTGTCGGGTTTCTCGCCGAGAAACGCAAGAACGCCGACAGCGAGGACGACGTCATCGCCAACCTGATCAGGTCAGAAATCGACGGGCAGCCACTGGCAGAGTTGGACCTCGTCAACATCCTGTTCCTGTTCATGTTCGCGGGGCTCGACACCGTCACCTCATCCATGTCGTGCATCTTCGGCTGGCTGGGCCGGCACCCGGAGGAGCGCAAACGGCTCGCGCAGGACATGTCATTGATCACCGCGGCGGTCGAAGAACTGCTGCGATACGAGTCGCCCGTACCCTCCGGAATGCGATATCCCACAGAGGACATCGACCTCGGCGACGGCCTGGTGATCCGGGCGGGGGAGGACATCAATGCGTTCTGGGCCTCGGCCAACGTTGACCCGACCTTCTACGACGATGCGTTGACGGTCAAGCTCGACCGCGGGCGCAAAGATCACATGGTGTTCGCCACCGGTACCCACCGATGCCTTGGCTCCCATCTGGCACGGCTCGAGCTGCGATTGGCCGTCGAGGAGCTGCTCAAGCGGATCCCCGACTACACGGTCGATACCGCGGCACTGACGTACGACAACTGCGCGGTGCGGGCTGTGGAGAATCTGTGGATCTCGTTCCCGCCGAGTTCTACGAGATGATTGGAGGATGATGGACAAGGGCGAGCGTTACGACCCTCGGCTCTCGGAGTGGGTGCTGGCCATGGCCAGCGAACCACACCCGCAGCAGCACTACCACGACAAGGCGCGGGATGTGCGTGCCGAGCGTTCGCCGGACGGTGTCCTCTGGCTGTACCGACATAACGACATCGTGGCGATCAATCGTCACCCCGGAGTCACGGGCGCGGGCGGCCGCGGCGGCAGCTTCGGCAACGACAATCCGTTGATTCCGCTGGAGATCGACGGCGAGGAACACAAGAAATGGCGAAGGTTGCTCGATCCGCTGTTCGCGCCGAAACGTGTAGCGCTGCTGGAGAATTCGGTTCGTCAGTTGGCCAGAGAACTCGTCGACGAGTTCCTGCCCAAGGGCCAGGCCGAGTTGTACAACGACTTCTGTGTACCGCTTCCATGCCTGACGTTTCTGCGACTCGTCGGTGCTCCCGTCAGCGACCTGGACTTCTTCCTCGAGTTCAAAGATGGCGTCATCCATCCCCAAGGGGCCACGATGGAAGAGATGCAGGCCAACATGGCGATCGCCGCGGGAAAGATCTACGAGTACTTCGTCGGGTTCCTCGCCGAAAAGCGCAAGACGGCCGAACACGAGGACGACGTTATCGCCAGCCTCATCAAGTCCGAGGTCGATGGCGAGCCCATGCCGGACCTCAACTTGGTCAATATCTTGTTCTTGTTCATGTTCGCGGGACTCGACACCGTGACATCGTCGATGTCACTCGCTTTCGCATGGCTGGGGCAGCACCCGTCCGAACGCGACCGGCTCGTCAAAGACAAGTCTCTGATCCCGGCAGCCGTCGAGGAGATCATGCGCTTTGAGTCGCCGGTTCCGGAGGGCTTTCGGTATGCGGAGGAGGATATCGATCTCGGCGACGGCCTCGTGATCTTGGCCGGCGAGGTGGTTCACGCGAGTTGGGCTGCGGCCAACGTCGACCCCACCTTCTACGACGATCCACTCACGACGAACTTCGACCGTGCACGCAAGGACCACCTGGTCTTCGCGAGCGGCACCCACCGGTGCTTGGGGTCGCATCTCGCGCGTTTGGAAATGCGGCTGGCTCTAGAAGAGCTTCTCGACCGCATTCCCAATTACACGGTGGGGCCGGAGGATTCGCTGGTTTACGACAACGTAGCGGTGCGGATGGTCAAGCACCTGCCGATCACTTTCCCGGTGCCAGCGGTTGCAAGTAGTTGATCAAGGCCGATATCACCGTCGATGTGACACTCGCCTGCAATATTGAGCGGCCGCTTCGTATCGTCGCGACAATCTGCCCGCCCGAACCGGAGCGGCGACAATGGCGCTGTCGCACTGAGGGTCACGGCCACTGGTGAGCAGATGCAACAGTGCCCGATTTCGCCCTGAACTAGGCAGTTTCGCGTCTGCTCCCGGTTCGGCTTCGCCGGCACGGACTTGGCCAGCGCGTCGCGTCGTAGCACCGGCAACCGTTGGGCGAAAACGTCGCTGGGCTTGCTGAGCCGACGGTTCAGAGAAGTGCAGCCGCGAGCTGGCGCACTGATCGCGTGGGAACCCCTCGTCATCCGTGGTCACCACTTGCAGGCACACCCGGTCGCTGCGAACCTCGGCCTCTAGTGCCCTGCTCCGACCGGTGAGGTCGACCAGGACGCGGCGTTCATCGTTTCGGTCACGTTGGCGTGTGACCATTCCGGCGGCTTCCAGCCGTTTAACGACAGGCGTGATGGTGCCGGTATCCATATCCGGGCGCGCGCCCAATGCGCCCCACGGTCTGCGGCGCTCCGTCAACCAGCGCCAGGATGACGAGCTACTGGGAGACGTCAGGCCTGGCGGTTCGAGAATGGGTTTGTGGAAACGAATCATTCGGTTCGCCGCCCGTACAACGCGAACGACAGCTGCCGGCCCAACTCGTATCGCGAACCCCTTCTAGTGCGCTGTTTCACAGCGCGCTAGATACTAGTACTAGTACCTAGGCGGGCGCATCGTCTCTAGACCGTGAATCCGGCGACACCATTGCGAGGCGGTGGAACTACGTGGACGCGATTCCCGCGGTTCTCCGAGATATCGCGTCACGTCTCCGGTTACAGCCTCGGCCGGTTTTGCCGGAGTATGGATTTCACTTCGCGCGGTTCATACCGCTTGGACACCTGTGACGCGCTAGTCGAGGGGAAGCTGCTCCCCGACTGGACTGGTCGGGCTGAAAGTCACTGGCAACGTCGAATATCCGTTCACCTGACCGAGTGACGGATACCGTTGTGCCGCAGCAAGGTCAACCTTGAGATCCGGCAGCCGGCGCAGCGTGACCTTCAGAACTTCCTGAAACTGCACCCGGCCCAGATTCGAGCCGAGGCAGCGGTGTGCACCAAGCCCGAAGGCCTGATGACGGTTCGGCCAGCGCTCCAGATTGACCTCGTCGGGATTTTCGAACACCGAGTCGTCCTGGTTCGCCGAAGCCCACGACAGCAGCAACCGGTCACCGGGGCACAAGCGTTGGCCGCCAAGTTCGGTTTCGGTCGTCACCGTCCGGGCCAGCGCAGGTGCCGGCGACGCCCACCGGAGGAACTCCTCGGTGGCGCGCTTCAATAGCTCCGGCTCATCGATGAGCCGCTGCTTTTCCGCCGGATGCTCCGATAGCCAGGCGTACGCGTGAGAGAGCAGGCCAGTACTGGTGTCCACACCACCGATTAGCTGCAGGAAGCAGATCTTGAGGATTTCCTCCTCGGACAGCGGTTCATCATTGATCTTCGAGTCCAAAAGGAACGTCAGCAGGTCCTCAGCGGGCGTGTCGCGGCGCTTGCTCAGCTCCTCGGACAGCCGCCCGAGGACACGGAATATGCCCTCAATCGCGCGTTGATACATTTCAGAGCCCGGCACCGCCCAGGAAATCTCGTGAAAGGGAGTGGCAACATCCTCCCAGTCGGCCAGTGGTAGTCCGAGCAGCTTCATCGTGAGCATCGCCGGCGCGGGGCTGGCGAGGTCCTTGACGATGTCGCATTCGCCGGCTTCGCAGAATCGATCGATAAGAGCGTTGGAAACCTGCTCGATGAACGGGCGCCACTGCTCGGCCGCGCCTGGCGAGAACTTAGGATTCAACAACTCGCGGTATTCGTTGAACCGTGGCGGGTCGACCTCGAGTGGGATCAGCTGCATTGGGGGCGACGGGATGGCGGTTCCCTTGTACCCCTTGCGCTCGCCCATCAAGTCGTTGTCCGATGAGAAGGTGTGATCGTCCAGCGCGACCTTCTTCACGTCGTCGTAGCGGGACACCACCCAGTAGCCGCCGTGCGCCTCGGTCCACGCGACGGGGCATCTGGACCGGAGGTCCTTGGTGACTTCGCGCCAGTTGTCGGCGAATACGGCCGAATGATGATCGAAATCGACGGTCGGGCGTGCGGTCGGATTCTCGGTCTCAGTCATGTTCTCTCGATTCAGGTCACATCAGGTTGACGAAAACGTTTTTCGGCTGCGTGAATTCGCGGATCCCGTCGAATCCGCCCAGCCGTCCCCACCCGCTCTGCTTGACGCCACCGAACGGCACCGATGTGGGAATGCCAAGGAAGCCGTTAATCCAGATCAATCCGACGTCCAATTGCTGGGCCACCGCGTGGGCGCGCTTGAGGTTCGACGTCTGGACGTAGGCGGCCAACCCGAACGGCGAGTCGTTCGCGATCCGCACGGCCTCCTCCTCGGTGTCGAACGGAATCACCGCGACGACGGGGCCGAAGATCTCTTCTCGGGCCAGTGGTGAGGAGTTGTCGACGTCCGCGAACACGGTCGGTGCGATGAAGTAACCATCGGAGAGGTCACCGCCCAGTCGCTCGCCGCCGGCCACGACGCGCGCTCCGCTACTCCTGGCGGTGTCGATCACGCGCATGATGCGTTCTGCGGCACTGGCATTGATGACCGGTCCGAAGAAGGTCGAAGCAACCAGCGGGTCACCGACCTCGAGAGTCCCCAGCACCCCCTGCACCAAGGCCAGCACCTCTTCGTAGACCGGTCGTTCTACCAGTACCCGCGTACCGTTGATGCAGCCTTGACCGCTGCCCTGCATGCCAAGGATGGCCTGCATGGCGGCGTTGTTGAGGTCGGCGTCGGCGAAGATGATGTTCGCCGACTTCCCGCCGAGTTCCAGGCCCACTGGCTTGAGCACGTCCTTTGCCGTGTCAAGGATGTGTTTCGCGGTGGCGCCGCTGCCGGTGAAGTGGATCTTGTCGATGCCGGGGTGCGCGACCATCGCCTGGCCACCCTCGGGGCCGGCTGTCACCACGTTGAGCACGCCGGGCGGGAATCCGGCCTCCAGGAACAGCTCGCCGATACGGATCGCCGCGTAGGGCGCCAACTCCGGCGGCTTCAGCAGTACGCAGTTGCCCGCGGCAAGCGCGGGCGCCACAGTCATGCCCACGGCGTAGATGGGACCGTTCCACGGAATGATGATGCCCACAACGCCGTAAGGGTTGAGCGTCGCATAGTCGAGTGATGGTGTCGGCCAGGTCGGAATGACGTCGCCGACCACCTTGTCGGCCCACCCCGCGTAGTACGAGAAGGCGTCCGCCGCGTTCGAAGGGCCACCGGCAGCGGCGAACACCGGCATGCTGTTGTCGATCTGTGAGATCGCTATCAGTTCGTCTGCGTTCTCGCGGAAGACTTGTGCTGCGCGAAGCAGGAGCTCGCGGCGTTGGTCGGGGGAGGTCGCGCGCCATGCCGGCAACGCCGATTGCGCGGCCTGTACCGCAAGGTCGATCTCCCGAGCCCCCGCCAGCGTCACATTGGCGGTGGTCTTGCCGGTCGCGCCGTAGACATGGTCGAAAACCCCGCCGGAACTGTCTTCGATGCGCTGGTCTCCGATGAGAAGCGCTGGCTTCGGCAGCTTCTCAAGCGGTGGAGCGGTGATGGGCACTTGGTCTCCTGGGTGTGGCGTGGCTCTCGAATTCGGGCCGTAGGCCACGCTACCGCCAATCGAGGTTTCCTGACAAGAGCGTCGATTCTGTCCTGTCGGAATGACAAAAACCTGTGCGGGTGTTGCTGTGTGCGGCCGTGTCGGTCGCGGTTGCCCGCGCCTACGGCCCGGACATGTCAAAATCTGTGTATGCCCAGGACCTCCCCGCGGCCGCAGACGACTGTCCGACAGACCGGACCGGTGTCGGACATCGGTCGAAAAGGACTTCGGACCAAGATGCGCATCATGGTCGAGACAAAGCGCCTACTGCTGGAAAAAGGCTACGACGCCACCTCGATCAGCGATATCACCGAGGCCAGCGGCATTCGACGTGCATCGTTCTACACGTACTTCACCAGCAAGCAGGACGTGCTTCTCACCATCGGACACGATGCCGAGGAAGCTGGCATCGTCGCCGCCGAGGGTTTGCGGCAGATGGACCACGCGGCCACCATCGACGACGTTGCGGGCTGGGTGGAGGAGTACCTCGCCTTCTGGGACGAACACGGATCCTTCGTCCACGCCGCGTTCCAGGCCGCGTACGCTCACGCGGAACTACGGGAATGGAGCATTACTGCCGAGATGACCGGCGCCAAGATCTTGTCTCAAGCGCTGATCAAGCTCCGCGGCGGCAAGCGCCTGCCGGGTATCGATCCGATGGTGCAAGGGCTCGCAATACAGTCGATGATCGAACGCTTCTGGTACCACTGGCGCGTCGCGGGCGCTCCGGTGAAGGAAGCGGCAGTCTGCCGCAGTATCGCCCAGATCATTTGGGCAAGCGCGCACAGTGGTCCTGCGAACTGAGACGCTGCGAATTGTTTAGCCGCTAAGTAACGCGGGCGGAGGGGCCCGCCAGACGCTTTGCCGCGCAACCTCATGCATGGCGACGCGTGGTATCCGTGCCTTCTTGACAACAGCGTTGACTTTTGTTTGCCTCAGCCGAGGGCTACCTCGGGGGGTGAGGGGAATTGGTGTGGTGACAGGAACGAGCCGGAGCGACGTACGACCTGCACACCAGGGAGGACTTATCCCGACGGCCGCGATTGCGGCCAGTGGCATCGCGCTAATGGCCTTGGTGCTCTTTACGGCAGGGCGTAGCGGAGGCACTCTCGCTGATCCGGTGGGAGCACGCCTGTGGGCGATCGCCATGTGGGCAGTCGCTGTCGCGTTCCTGACCATCGGTGTCGTGCAATCGTTCCGCAAACGCAAGTTGAGCCGCGTCTTCCTAATGACGGTGGCATCCGCGTCGGCATTCTGGCAGGAAACCTATGGGGACTGGGGCAGCTATCTGCTCTACAGTCCGAGATTCGCCAGGTACGGATGGGGCGAAACTATCTGGACGTCGCCGGTGCGGTGCTGGTGGTTCATCGCTGGCTACGTTTTCTTCTACGTCAGCTTTTTTCTAGCGCTCGAGAAGGCGTTCTACGTCGTCAAGGATCGCTGGCCCAACTCCAATCCATACATGACGACGACGATCGTCTCGTTTCCGATGTTCTACCTCTTCGATCTAATCGTCGAAGGCGCCGCACACGGCTTCGGCTGGTGGCACTATCAGTTTGCCTTCGGCCCGACCATCGCCGTCGGTGACGGACACTTCCCACTTGTGTGGCCGATATTGGAGCAGGTGCCGTTCATGGCGCTGGTCGTATTCGCCGCCACCTGGCGAAATAGCAACGGCGAAGACATCTTCCAACTGCTGGCGCGCAAAGTGGTGAAGCGGCGGCCCGGACAGCTTGCGATCCTGGCGTCGTGGATCGTCACCCTGAACGTCACATTCCTGTTGACCACGATCCTGCCCTTGATGGCTTTGCGCTGGCTGGCGGGCCCGGCCAGTCTGACCATCCCATGAGTCAGCGTTGTTCGGGTCGGGAGCGTGTGTGCCGCCGCCGCTCGCGCCAGGCGAAGCCCGCGGGCTCCTGTCGGGTACAAACCAACTAGTGTGTCGATAAAGTGCCGACGTGAATGGAGTAGAGGATGACCTCAGACGGCGTCGGCGCCAGGATCCGAGTTGCACATGTTGGTACCGGACTCACGGGTCGGGAGGCATTGCGCGGGATACTCGCGAACGATCGCCTGGAGTTGACGGCCCTCTGGGTGTCGTCAGAGGAGAAGATCGGTCGCGACGCAGGCGAGCTCATCGGGGTCGACCCTGTCGGTGTCGCCGCTGTCGGGTCGTTCGACGAACTGCTGGCGACGACGCCCGACGTCGTGAGCTACTGTGCGAACGGGCTCGGTCGAGAAGTTGAGGTGGTCGCCGAGATCGCGCGGGCGCTGTCGGCCGGCGTCAACGTCATCACGATCTCGCTGTTGGGCCTGTTGTACCCGCCCGCTGCGCCCGAGAATTTGCGAAAGCCATTGGAGGAGGCTGCGGCTCAGGGTGGTTCGACATTCCTGTCGACGGGACTGGACCCCGGCTTCTCCAGCGACGTTCTGCCGCTTGCACTACTGACGATGTCGGATGAGGTCGAGCATGTGCTTGTGCAGGAGATCGGGATCTACGACCACTACGACGTCGAGCCGGTCATTCGAGACATCATGGGTTTCGGCCGCCCACCCACTTACGAAGCACCGATCACCGCCGGCGGTGCCTTCGAAGCCTTCTGGGGTCCGATGGTTCGTCAGCTGGCCGACCGCCTTGGCGTTGAACTGGACGAGCTGGTGGGGACGTCGGATAAGGCTGTACACGACGAGGATCTGAATACCTCGGTCGGCCTGATGGAGGCGGGCACCGTGGTCGCGCTGCGAGTCGCCTGTGAAGGCCGGGTGGCCGGACGCGCCGTGATCACCGCCGAGCACATCACGCGAATGGCTGCCGAAGTGGCGCCGGAATGGCCGACATTCGACGGTGTCGGTGAATCGAATTATCGTGTCACGATCACGGGCAACCCGAACATGCGGTGTGATCTCGACCTCGGGCGCGCCGGCGACGTGTGGGGATCGGTCAGCGGTACAGCGATGCGCCTGGTCAATCTAATCGGCGAGATGCCGAATGCGCGATCGGGTCTCATCTCCGCACTTGAGTTGCCGCTGGTTCCATCGCGCCACGTCGTCACGGCTCAAAGGGTGAGCCAATGAACAACCGCACCCGCGTCGTCATCTGGGGCCCCGGCCGTCTCGGCGGATTCGTGCTACGGGTGCTGCTGCAGCGACCAGAGGAGTTCGACGTGGTCGGAGTCTTCGCCTTCTCGCCCGAAAAGGAGGGGCGCGACATCGGGGAACTCGTCGGCCTGCCCCCGCACGGCGGTGTGACCGTCACCCGCGATCGCGATGAGATCGACCGGCTGGACGCTGATGTCGTGATCTTCACTCCGCTGGTGGCATTGGAGCCCACCCAAAGCCACGCGGACGCACTGCGACTGCTTGCCGGCGGGAAGAATCTCCTGCTCGCGCACGATTACTTTTATCCGGCAGGAATCAGCGACGGGTACGCGCGTGAAGTCGACGACGCCTGCCGGCGTGGAAACTCGTCGGTATTGGCTGTGGGTTCCTCTCCGGGATTCGTCGCCGAACGGTTGGCGACCACTTTGGCCGGTCATACGTTGGAGGTGGCCCACGTCGATGTCCTCGAGCGGATGGACTGCACCGACCTCGATGCGCACGTCTATCCGCTTCTGGGTTTCGGCGCGAAACCCGATGACTTCCCGCGCGATCAGATCATCGCGATGTTCGACCACATGTACCGGCAGACACCGCATGCCGTCGCCGCGCAGCTGGGGCAGCGGCTCGACAGGGTCGATGTGGATGCCCGCTTCGCCACGACCACCCGGGAGTTGACCGGGGCGAGCGCGCCGGTCCCGCCGGGAACGGTCGCGGGCACGGAGTTCTCCTGGACCGGGATCATTGACGAGGAGCCGTTCGTGACGGTCATCTGCCGGTGGGTGTGCGATTTGGAGATCGCCGGTTGGGAGGCCGACAACGACTGGATCATCACCGTGGAGGGCACGCCTTCACTGCAGATCCGGTATGCCCGGGGACTTTCGTTCGCCAACGGAATACGGCACGGCGGGCATGTCGACGATCCCGACGGTGAACACTGGATGGACTCGCAGTCCTGGACGTCGGTGGCGGCGTTCGTCAACGCCATTCCCGGCGTGATCGCGGCGCCACCAGGCCATTTGCTGGCCCCGGTGTTCGGCATCCCGCAGCATCGCCGAATCGGTTCGGGCTTGGCGATGCGCTGAGCGGACGACCACGCGCATACCACTATCGAAGGAAGGTTCACAGTGCCCAACCTGCTCGACGGCGTACGCGTGGTCGAATCGGCCGTGCTGCTCAATGGCGACACCGTGGGAATGCTGCTCGGTGACCTCGGCGCCGATGTCATCAAGGTCGAGTCACCCCCGGCCGGTGACTACCTGCGCTACTTTCTCGGCCAGATCGTCCCCGGCGTGAGCGTGCCGCACGCCCAGGTCAACAGAAACAAGCGCTCGGTGCTGCTCGACCTCACCGAGGACGCCGACCGGGACACATTCTGGCGACTGATCGACACCGCGGACATCTTCGTCGACGGCAACCGCCCCGGGGTCTGCGACAAGCTGGGGGTGGGTCCGGACGCGATGCGCGCCCGCAAACCGAGCCTTGTGTACGTGCAGCACACTGGTTTCGGTGCCACCGGCCCCTACGCCAGCATTCCGACCCACGGGATGCTGATGAACGCCCTCGTCGGTGCCCACGCCGTACAGCGCGGCGAGGACGGTCTGCTCGAGCGTGGTTCGTTCGAGGACGACGGAGCCAACCTCGGTGGTGAGGCGACGAGCGTGGGCGGCCTGCATGCCGCACTGCAGGCCGTGGCGGCGTTGCTTCGGGCCAGGGAAACCGGCGTAGGCGCCTACATCGATGTCGCGGGTTCGGATGCGACCGCCATGACGGCGTGGTTGCCGATAGTGTTGCAGCGCAACGCCGAGCGCATCACCGACCGCTCCGGTATGGCCGCCAGATCCGACGGTGAGATGACGGGTTCGCGCTACCAGTTCTACGAGACCGCGGATAACAGGGTTGTCCTGTTCGGTTGTATCGAGCAGCGCTTCTGGGACAAGTGGGCGGCGGCTGCAGGGCGCGACGACCTGATCGGCCGACAGGCCGACACGTCCAACGATTCGGTGGACTGGGGCGATGAGGCGGAGCGCCGTCTGGTTGCCGAGGTGATCGCCACGAAGACGTTGGACGAGTGGCTGAGACTGGCCGCCGAATACGGCTTCGCGCTCGGGGCGGCCCATCAGAGCGTCGACGAGGTCGCCGCCGATCCGCACATCGCCGGCCGCAACGTCTTCGTCGAGGGCCAACATCCGGTGGCGGGACCGATCTCGTACGTGGGATCGGCCGCAATCGTTGACGGCGAACCTTTTACGGTGCGTCGCCACGCACCGGCCCCGGGCGAACACACCGACGAGATCCTCGCGGAATTGGATATTGCCCGGTAACCGAATCAGCGGCCCGCCGCACCTATCGACGAGCCGCCGTCGACACTCCACACCTGACCGGTCACGTGCGTGCACGCGTCGCTGGCAAGAAATACGGCGACCTCGGCTATCTCCTCCGGGGCTGCGATGCGGCCGTCCGGAATCGCGGCGGCCACCTGCGCCCGCACGTCGTCGTCGGCCGTGCTCAGCAAGTCCGTGTCAGTGGCTCCCGGAGCGACGACATTCACCCGAATTCCTTTGTCTGCGTACTCGATCGCGGCGTGGCGAGCCATGGCGTGGGTCGCCGCCTTACTCATGCCGTACGCCGATGCTCGGGGTGCCGGACGAAGCGCGCCGAGGCTGCCGACGACGACTACGGCACCTCCTCCTGAGGCTGACATCAGTCGAATTCCCATTTGCAGACACAGGTATGTGCCGCGGATATTGGTGGCGATGATGGCGTCGAGGTCTCCGACGATGTCTCGTGCAGCATCGCATTCACTCCGATGGCGGAGTTGCAGATCAGGATGTCCAGCCCACCATTTTGCTGCGCGATGTTCTCAGCAAGATGCTCGACCGCTCGATGATCGGTGATGTCGCAGACGTGCGTCGCCATGGGAGAGCTCGCCAACGATGCGGTCTCGGCCAGCCGGGCAGCTGTGCGACCCACCACCGACACGTGAGCGCCATCGCGGGCCAGCTGCAGCGCGATCGCCCGTCCGATCCCCGCGCCACCGCCGATAACGACGGCAAACCGACCTGCCAATCGGTTGCCGGTCAACGCGGAACGCCGATCTCAGGAACCAGCGCGTGCAACTGCTCGAGCGTGCGCAGGTACGCGGCATGGTCGTCCAGCCTCAGTCGGGCGTCGTCCAGTACCGCCGGGTGAGTGTGAGCGATGCTGCGACCCTCCTCGATTGCTGCGACGAGGATCGATGCGGCCTGTTCGGGTGTGATCGCGTCCGCGAGCGCCGCGCGGGCATAGGCATTCGTCTGCGCGTGCTGCTCCAGTAGTGGCGTCCGCATTCCCTTGGGGCAGAACGCAGTAGTGGTGACGCCGGCCGCGCCGTAGGTCATGGCCAGCCATTCCACGGCCGCGAGTTGAGCGTGCTTCGTCATCGCATAGCCCATGGAGACCGGGTTGGTGGTCAGCGCGTTCGAGGACACGACGGCGACGAAATGTCCGCTGCCGCGCTTCAGCCAGCCGGGCAGTAATGCCCTGGCCGCCCACACTTGCGACATCGCATGCAGGTTCCACATGAGGGAGAAGGTGGCGTCGTCCGTGAACGGGTCACACGTTATCCCAGTGCCGGCGTTGGCAATCCACATGTCGACTCTGCCGAAACGGTCGACTGCGGCGTCGACTACGGCCCGGACACCGGACTCGCTACCCATGTCCGCAGCAATCCCGTAGCTGTCGTACTTAGCGGCAGTCAGGTGGGCTGCCTCCTCGTCGATGTCGGCGATCACGAGACCACCCGGCGCTTTCGCGCTGATCGTGCGCGCCAACGCGGCGCCCAGGCCAAGGCCGGCTCCGGTCACGACGACAACCCGTTCGCGAATGTCGATGATCAGTCCTCCGATGACTCGACAGATACTTGACAAGTATGTCGAATAATTCTTAGCGTGACGGACAATCGAAGAACGGGCAAGGGGCAATATGAGTGATTCATTCCGGGTCGACGGCAGGACGGCACTCGTCACAGGCGCCGCCCAGGGCATCGGCACCGAGATCGCGCGGGTTCTCCATGCGGCCGGTGCCCGGGTCGCAGTCGCCGACATCCAGGTAGAGGCCGGGCGCGCACTCGCGGGAGCTTTGGGCGAGCGCGCGATGTTTGTCGAGTTGGACGTCACGGATCCGGACAGCTGGGCTGCCGCGGTCTCGTCCGTCCGCCATACGCTGGGCTCGATCGATGTTCTGGTGAACAACGCGGGCACGTCGGGCCCATTCGCCGATGTCGCCGACATCAGCGTCGTGGACTACCTGAAGGTGATTGCCGTCGACCAGCACGGAGCGTTCTTCGGGATGCGGGCGGTGATCCCGCAGATGCTCCAAGCGGGCGGCGGATCGATCGTGAACATCTCGTCGGTGTGTGGCCTGTCCCATGCTCCTTTCACACCTAACGCGGCCTACACCACTGCCAAGTTCGCAGTCCGCGGTATGACCAAGGCGGCCGCGGTGCAATACGGCCCTAGAGGGATCAGGGTGAATTCCGTGCACCCGGGTGGGGTCTTGACCGACATGCTCGCGCAGGTGCTCCCTGAAGACGCTCGTAGCGTCATATCGGCGGGCGTTCCGATGAGCCGGATGGCCGATCCCGCCGAGGTGGCAAGGATGGTGTTGTTCCTCGCCTCCGAGGCGTCGTCGTATACGACCGGTTCCGAGCTGGTCGTCGACGGTGGCCTGACGGCGGTCTGAGCGCGGTCGCGCTTTCGACCAGCTACCGCGAATCGACGGTATTGTCGAAGAACGTACCTGGTCAGGTGTCGAGCGAAAGGAGGATACCCATGGGCAGCGACGACGGCCCGGCTCCCGAGCACGATCCACTCGCCGAGGAAATGGACCTCATCACCTTTCAGGAGGCCGACGCGCGGCTGCACCGCGAGCAGGTCCACACCAGAAACCTCATCGCACGGCTGATGGAGGCCGCGGATCTCGATCGAGAGGAGATCGAGGCTCAACAGACTAGATTGGCAGCGCTGGACCGGGTGCAGAATCGCTTACAGGGCCAGCGCACCCAACCGCCCCTGCAGAAGCGCTAGGTAACCCGGCCATCACGTTGGTGGCAGTCGGCTGATCGGGGGGAGTGCGCTGTGGCGTCGTCGAGTGTTGTAGAGCTCAAGCCAGGGCGCAAGGGCGGAGGCCCGCTCGGCGTTGGAGCCGAAGACCTGGCGGTAGGCCCACTCGGTTTGCAGGGTGCGGTTGAACCTCTCGACCTTGCCGTTTTGCCAGGGGCAATGGGGCTTGATGAACTTGTGCGCTGCTCCTAGGTGGGTGATGGCGAGAGCTACGTCGGTCGATCGGCGGTAACTGAAATGGTTGTCGGTTATCACTTGCTCGATACGGGAAATGCCATGTGCTGCAAAGTGATCAGCAGCTCGGGTGATGAAGGCCGCGCAGGTGGGACCTTTCTCGTCAGCCAGGATCTCCGAATACGCCAGCCGGCTGTGTTCATCGACCATCGAGTGCACGAAGTCATAGCCGATGCCACGGCCACGGACTTCTTCGCTGCGCCCATGAGCGCGCCATCCCCCGCCGTCGGGGATACGGCCGAGCTTTTTGACGTCGAAGTGAACCAATTCACCGGGGCGATCCCGCTCGTAGCGCACCGCCGTGGTCTTCGATGCCTTGATCAGCACGCCGGTCATCGGTTCGCAGTCGCGCAGATAGGGTTCGCCGTGCCGGCGCAGGATGCGGGCCACCGTGCGCGCGGGGATGCCCAGCTCGGGTCCCAGCCAGTCCTGACCCCGGCGATGAGTGCGGCGAGCCGCCACGACTTGCTGCTCAATTTCGGCGGCCGTGCGGCGCGGTGAACGGTGCGGACGCGAACAACGATCCTGCAGCCCAGACTCTCCCTCAGCGCCATGGCGGCTGATCCAGGTATGCACGCACTTACGCGAGATACCCATCGCGTCGGCGATCTGGGCTTGCTTCCACCCGTCGTTATGGCGCTGCACAATTAGCAGTCGACCGTGAAACGTTGTGCGGGCTTTACGGTGGGACACGAGAACCTCCGGGCGGTGATGGGCCTTAGACAAGCCACACCCCACTCGGAGGTTCTCCTCAGATCAAGCCGACACGCCAGCTACCAAGGTCCTGGCCGGGTACACCTAGCGCCCGCAAAGTGTGCTATTCGACGAAAGTGGATGCGATTCAGATCCTGACTAGCACCCAGGCTCGCCCGCGAGGTATAGCAAGCCCCGCGAGCTCACTTGGCCAGCCCCAACTGGCAGCCTATTTGGTAGTTCCCGCGACGACACTGCTGACGTCGGGAAGGTCCCCGTTGGGGGTGGCGTCAATGGCGTAGGCCTTGATGGCCGGCGGTCGCTCGCCGTTGGCTTCGGTATTATCGAGGCGATGCTGGATGCCAGCGGCTTTGGCTTCTTTGGTCACCGGGAAGTTGAAGACCCGCTCGGCGTTCTTGTGGGTGATTTTGTCGATCTGCTCCGGTGTGAGGTGCCCCAACGCCTTGGCGACCTCGGTCTGGCTGGACGGCCAGGTGGTCTCCGAGTGCGGGTAGTCCGACTCCCACAGGATGTTGTCGATGCCGATGCGATCGATGGAATCCTCACTAAGCCCGAATGATTCGTTGACGGCGCACACAGCGAACTGCCGATGGAAGATCTCCGACGGAGTGATATCCCCGAACGGCGCCCAGAAACGATGCTTGCCCCAGACGAAGTCGGCGCGTTCGAGCACGTAGGGGATGTAGCCGATACCGCCCTCGGTCAGCACGAACTGCGCGTTGGGGAAACGCCGGGGCAGCGTCCCGAACAACAGGTCGGTGATCGTCTCGATGCCCACCACCGCGGGCGCTGCGGTGATCGCCACACTGAAGTGCGAGTCCGGCGTGGGAATGGGGATGTGGCCGCTGGAACCCAGGTGCATCGAGCAGACCACACCGGTCTCCTCGAAGGCGTGGAAGACCGGATCCCAGTGGTCGGTATGCAACGAGGGCAGCTTGAGGTAGCCCGGGTTCTCCGGGAACGATACTGCGCGAGCCCCGCGCTCTGTGCACCGGCGCAGCTCGGCGGCCGCGAGCTCTGGGTCCCAAAGTTGCAGGATGATGGTGGGCACGAAGATGTCCGGGGCCGCGGCACACCATTCGTCCATCACGAAGTCGTTGTAGGCCCGCACGCACAGGTCGGCCAGCTCCTTGTCCTTCATCTCGAAGAACACCCGGCCTCCGAATCCCGGGAGTGACGGGAATAGAACGCTGCCCACGATGCCGTCGGCGCGGAAGTCGTCGGCTCGCGCGGCGGCGTCGTAGCACCCCGGGATCAGATCGGTGAAGCGAACCGGATCGGTACCCCAGTCCTCAGGGGCCTTACCTGCCACCGCATTGAGACCCATGGTGGCCGAACGCTGGTCCTCGTAAACCCAGAATTGGCGACCATCGGCCTCGATAACGTGCGGGCCCTTCTCTTGGAACTTCTTCGGCAGCCGCTTAGTCCACACGTCGGCTGGCTCGACGATGTGGTCGTCGACGCTGAACAATCTGAGCATCATTCCTCCGATAGCTGCGGCGGGCCGAATCTGGATGCCGCCTATTGAGGCGCGCGTCACAATGCGCTAGATTCGACAATACCGTCGACTTTGTGGTCAATGCAACGCTCACTTGGTCACGGGTGCCACGTGAACCTCCCACGAGTGCAGCGTGATTGACATTGCATGCCATCAAACCAGGAGGCGCGACGCACGTGACGACACCGGCAGTAGCCAGCGCCAAGGTTGTTAGTCTCGCAGGCGAACTTGCCGGTGGGTATTGCTGCCGACTGCTGGCGGACGGGGGAGCGCAGGTGCTGCGGGTGGAAGATCCCGCGGGCGATCCGCTGCGGAAGTGGTCTCATTCAGGCGTCACGATTTCTGATGGCGCGTTGTTCAAGTTCCTGGCTGCTGGCTCGTCGTCAGCGATCGTCACCGACCCGGCCGAGCTGACCGAGACCCTGCGAGCCGCTGACGCGATCGTGTGGTCACCGCACTCCGATATCGCCCGCAGCCTGCCGCCCGACACGCTTCGCGGGATCAACCCTCGCGCTGTCGTCACCGCGATCACCAACTTCGGGCTGAGCGGGCCATGGGTGGATCGACCGGCGACCGATCTCACGATGCAGGCGATGTCGGGCGGCCCCGGACAGCGCGGTACGCCAGAACGTCCCCCATTGATCGCCGGTGGCCGGCTTCCGGAATGGACGGCTGGAATGTTCGCGGCCGTGCATACCGCGGCCGCCTTGTTCGGCGGCGGAGCCGAACTTCTCGACGTGTCGATCCTCGAATCACTGATCCTGACCACCACCGTGCACCCGGTGTCGTGGTTCACGATCGCCGGCCGCCCCATGCGCCCGATCCGTGCCCGCAATCTGCCCGACGTCCACCCCACCAAGGACGGCTACGTCGGATTCATGGTGGTCACCGGCCAGCAGTGGCTGGACTTTTGCTCGTTGATCGACCGAAGCGACTGGATGGACGACGCGGAGCTCGGCATCATGGCGAATCGGTTCGTTCGCCGTCACGAGCTGATGGAGGCCATCGACGCGTGGTCCGTCGAACGCACCACGGCTGAGATCCTCGAACTCGCCGACTTGCTGCGGGTGCCCGCAGCCAACATCGGTACGGGAAAGTCGATCCCTCACCTGGAGCACCTAGTGGAGCGACGGTCCTTTGAGACCAATGCCTCGGGTGGTTTCCTACAGCCGGCCGTGCCCTGGCGGATACACGGGCAGACGGCACGGCCGCGTGGCAAGGCTCCCGAGCTTGGCTCAAACGGCCTGCCCGGATGGACCCCGGGAGAACTGCGACCCAAGCGGGACAAGCCCTTTGCGGGAATCCGCGTCGCTGACTTCACTGCCAATTGGGCCGGTCCCATCGTGGGACATCTGCTTGCGACGTTGGGTGCCGAGGTGATCCACGTCGAGGGCGGCAGGCGCCCGGATGCGATCAGAAGCAACACGTGCAAGCCGATGAGTGATCCTGACTGGCCAGAGTTTTCAGGCATTTTCGCGGGAACCAACACCGGCAAGCGGTCGGTCACCGTCGACATGGGGACCGAGGAAGGCCGCGCTCTGGCGCGGAGCTTGATCGGCACCTGTGACGTCGTCATCGAGAACTACAGCCCGCACGTCATGGAGTCCTGGGGCCTGGGCTGGGACGAGGTGCACCGGATCAACCCGACCGCGGTCATGGTGCGGATGCCCGCGTACGGCCTGGACGGGCCGTGGCGCGACCGTGGCGGCTACGCCCAGACAATGGAGATGACCTCCGGCATGGCGTGGTCCACCGGATGGCCTGATTCCACGCCGGAGATCCCCAACGGGCCCTGCGATCCCATCGCGGGAAGTCATGCCACCCTGGCGTTGATCCTGGCACTCGAGCACGCACTGGCTGCTGGTGAGGGCGTTATGGTCGAGGCGCCCATGATCTCGGCGGCGCTCAGCGTCGCGGCCAACGTGGTCATCGAGCAGAGCGCCTACGGCGTCGACTGCGTCCGGTCCGGCAACCGTTCGAATAGCGTTGCACTGCAGGGTATTTACCCCACCTCTGAGACGGACCGCGTCGGGCTGGGGGACAGACGCTGGGTGGGCCTGTCCGTTACCGATGACGATGAGTGGCGAGCACTGTATGTGCTCCTCGATCGGCCGGAGTGGGCCATGTGGGGCGAGGCTGAGCGTCGGGCACGTCACGACGAGGTTGACGCCGTTATCACGGCGTGGACGTCGAGTGCCACCGTGGACGCTGTCATCGAGGCGATGACGGCACGCGGTATTCCGGTTGGCGAGGTGGTACTCGGGCATCTGGTGCCCGAGCTCGAACAGCTCGAGCACCGTAGGTTCTTCGAGCAGGTGGAGCATCCCAAGACCGGGGTGAATACCCACGCCGGCATGCCCGTGCGGTGGTCATCCATCCCCGGAGCGGTGCAGGTAGGCCCCGCGCCGATGCTCGGCGAGCACGACGACGAGGTATGGCTGGGGCAGGTCGGTGTGACCGAGGAGGACTACCGACGCTTGCGTGAGGCGGGCGTCATCGGACGCTCAGACATCAAAGCCCTTGTCTGGTAACAGTACTCGCTAATGAAGTATGAACGGAAGGCAGTCAATGACTATCGACACACCAATTGAGACGTCGTCCGGAAGCGTCATATCACCGCCGTCGCGTACCGCCGCCTGGTTGCCTTGGATGGTCGTGGCAGTGTTGGCCGCGATCGTGGTCGGCACCCTGGTGCTCACTGACAACAGTGCCACGGTGGTCGCGCCGCCGTATCCTCATGATCATCTCGACAATCCGCATCTGCCGTGGTTGTGGGGGTACGGATTCCAGGCGATCTGGACGGCCATGTTCATCCTCTTCGCGATCCAGACGTTCCGCGCCAAGAAGATCTCCATGCCGGCGATGCTGTTCCTCGCGGGAACCACGATGTTCTGGATCGAGTGGCCGGCTGACTGGGGGTCTTACCTGGTCTACAACCGCGAATTCTGGACCTTCACTGGTTGGACCTCGACCTGGTACCAGACCTACACCAAGCCGGTGATTGCCATTTTCGGCTACGGAATCTTTTTCGCCGTCGAATGCGTCATCTTGCTCAAGCTGGTACCGAAAGTGTCCGCCCTCCTGCAGCGTGCTGTACCGAAGGCATCCCCGACGGTCCTGCTGGTGGTATCGGCCATGGCGGTGTTTTACGCAATCGATATCCTCGGCGAGCGGCTGATGACTGTTGCCGGCTGGTATTCCTATGTCGAGGCGGTCGGACCCAAGTGGGAATCCGCGCATGGGACACTGTCATTCGTCTGGCCGGCGATCCCGTTCATGCTGTTCGCCGTCTTCATCTCGCTCACCCTGCGCGAAGATTCCGATGGAAACTATCCGAACGAAAAGCTGTTCAAGGTCCATACGTTGACGCCGGGATGGCAACGGGAATCCGCCAGGCTGGCGGTGTGGATCATCACGATGAACATCGCGATCTTCATCGCCCAGCCATTGATCCTCTGCGTCGGTCGCGCGTTGTTCCTGCACGACAGCGTCTACGTGCCGTGACCAACACGCAGACCGCGCTGCCTCACGAGGGCCGTACTGCGCTGGTGACCGGGGCGGGTCGGGGCCTCGGGCGAGCGTCGGCCCTGCAGCTTGCATCCGAGGGTGCGGCGGTGATCCTGGTCGGCCGTGGCATGGACGCGCTAACTGCGGTGGCCGACGAGATCGATGCAGCGCGGGGACGATCCAAAGCTATTGCCGCCGATGTGTCCAGTGATTCCGACGTGGCACGGTTGGCCGCGGAGGTGGGTCGGGTGGACATATTGATCAATAACGCGGCTGCCGAAGAGCAGTATTCTCCAGTCGCAATGGCTGACATCGATTCGTGGAAAACGATTTTCGACGTCAACGTATTTGCTGCAGTAAGACTCATCAGCGCGTTTGCACCCGGCATGAGCGAGCGTGGCTTCGGCGTCATCATCAATATGAGCAGCATCGGTGGCAGTCAACCCGCGCCATTTCTGGCTACGTACGGTGCGAGTAAGGCCGCGCTGGACATGATCTCGCGCACGGCGGCCATGGAATTGGCCTCCAGCGGTGTGCGGGTCAACAGCATTGGATCCGGGATCACCGACATGGGAAAGACCTATGAGTTGCTCCCGCCCGGTCTGCTCGCCGACATTGGCAAGATCATCCCGGCAGGCAGGTTGGCCAGTGAACGGGATATCGCCGCCGCGGTGTCCTATCTGTGCAGTGACGGTGCGGCTTTCGTCAACGGCCACGTCCTCACCGTTGACGGTGCGATGACGGCGGGCCAGTGGTCGACAACCACGGTGATGGCGGGCTTCCTGGCCTAGGCGACGTAGGTCGCTCCCACGTCGTCAAACCTTGACTACCCTGACTTCGACGATGCCGAAGGCGGGAGTCCCCGAAAGCGGGTCGACGTCGGCATCTGCTACCAAAGAGTTGCGATTGACGCCGTAGGCGACTGGCGGCTCGGCACCGTGCGCGTCGAAAACCCGCGACCCCCAGCCGTGGCCGAGGATCACCACCCCTTGACGCGGTGCGGAACTCACTTCGGCAGTGCACTCCAACGTTGCGGTGCGGGAGGACACCCTCACGACATCGCCGCTTGAAATCCCGAGTGGCGCAGCATCATCGGTGTTGAGGTAGACGGTGTTCGCCGACTGCCGCTTCAGTGCGGTCGGGGTGTCGTTCAGCCACGAGTTCATCGCCGACTTCCAGCGTTGATTGGATAGCAGCAGCGGCCAGTCCGGTGACGGTGACGCCGGTGCGGCGTCCAGGACCGCGCGTACCCGCTGGAGGAACGGTTCTGGAGCCAGATGCACGGCTCCGTCGGACGTGGCGACGGCCTCGGTGAGCCGACCGTATTCCTTGTCGCCGTACACCACTCCGTGTGGGCTGCCCTCGACATCGGACCACGAGAGCTTGCCGCCGTCGTCGACGAGCTTCTTCCACATCACCCGTGGTGTCATGGAGGCCGTCGCCGGGCCGAACATCGGCAGCTCGAGGACCAACGCCAGGTCGCGGAAGAACATCCACTCCTCGCGAGCATCGTCAGGGGGTTGCACGACTGCCTGGGCGAGCTGAGCGAACGGTTGGTCCTCGAACGAGGAGTAGATCGGCAGAAAGTCTTCCCGCTCGAGGAAGTGCGCGGCCGGTAGCAACCAGTCGGCGTGACCGTGGCTTTCCCGCTGAACTAAGTCGATAGCCACCAGCAGATCCAGTTGGGCAAGTGCACCCTCGAGGCGGTTGCCGTGTGGCCCGCTGATCACTGGATTGCCGCTGTTGCAGATCAACGCTTTGATCTGTCCATCGCCTGGTGTGAGGATCTCATCCGCGAGTTCGGCAAGCGAGCGGGCACCCGCGACGGCGGGTAGGGAGCGCACCCTGCTCGGCTTAGGCGGGCTGGTGCCGAAGGAGTCCTTGATCGATGTGTAGCCCGGCTCGAACCGCCGTCCGCCCACCGTGTCGAGGCGACCGGTGATGGCGTTGAGTACGTGACTGAGCCACTCGGCCAGCACACCTTCGCCGTTGTGTGCTACGCCAGTGTGGGCGACACACATCGCCGTGCGTGCTGAGGCGAAACCGCGCGCAGTGGATTCGATGACGTCGGCGGGAACTCGGCAACGCATGGCGAGGTCGGTGAGATCTACTTCGTGGACGAGGCGATCGAGTTCGCCGAGGCCAGTCATCGCGGGTTGGTCGGGGAAGCGCGCCAGTCTGTTGCGGACGATGACGGCAAGCATGGCTAGCAGCAATGCCCAATCTTGGCCCGGCCACACCGAAATATGTCGACTGGCCTGTTCGGCGCTTGGTGTGCGATTGGGATCCACGATCACGACCGTTGCTCCGTCGGCCTGCCGCGTCAGCACTCGTCGCCATCCGTTCGGCACGTTGTGAATCCAGCCGAACGTGGAAACGGCTGGGTTCATGCCAACCAGAAGGAAGTAGTCGCACTCGTCGACGTCTGGAACGAGAGGTATGAGCCACCGGCCGTACATCTCGTAGCACACCCGTTCGAGGTTGTTCTGATCGACCGACGACACGGAGAACATGTTGTTGGTACCCAGCGCACGGACGAAGCTGGCGAACCATGCAACATTGGCGCCGTTGAAACCGACGGGATTTCCCAGGTACGCGGCGATCGAGTCGGGGCCGAACCGATCGCGAATCGCCTTCAGCCGCCTAGCGATATCCTCGGTTGCCTCCGCCCAGCTGGCGCGGCGATAGCCGCCGTCGACCCGGCGCATGGGCCACTTCAGGCGGCGGGGGTGATACACCACCTCGCCCGCGGAACGGCCCTTGGAGCAGAAGTCCTGCCACGAATAGGGATTCGCCTTGTCCGGTCCGATGCGAGTGATTCGCCCGTCTCGCACCTGCACATCGATCCCGCAGCGGGATTCGCAGATCCGGCAGAAGGTCGACCTGACGATGGCCCTCTCGGATTCGGTGGCCACTTCAGCCACGCGCCGAACGAAGCTTCGCGATCACGGGCGGCAGCGCCGCCACGCCGATTCCAGATCCGCCGCCTGTGACGATCACTGCTTCGCCGCTCATCGGGCGGCGCATTGCTCTGCGTTCATTCGCGTCACACACTCCGTTCCTCCGTGGCCGATTGCTGAGATGCATCTGCGTCGACTTTAGGGGATCGCTGACCACCTGACTACCCAGAATCAGTGCAACAATATGACTCTATGAGTCTTGGTGGGGACGACGGCCCACCCTCAATTCATTCTGCGCGCTCAGCCTCGAGCGTCATCTCGATGCGAGGTCGAACCGCGGGTACACGGCCCTGTGAGCACCAACTCGAACTATCGATCGGGCTCTGCCGACGTGTGTGTCCACCTTCGGAGGTGTCGCTCGCGGAGCGCAGCCGGCACGGTACTCGACAAGCAGGTCGATTCCATCATTCTATTTGCCACATCGATCGCCGCAGCGTCTTACATCGACTGGCGGGATGACCGACAGCACACACTTGACAAGTGCGTCGATAATTTCTACGGTCAGCTGACACCGCCCGTGAACGATGGAGTGGCACGTGGTCGACTATCCAGACGGAATTTCGCGCAGCTTGCCGAAGGTCAACTCGGGCACCCGAGAACCGCACCGCGTGGCGATCATCCAGGACTGGGGAGTCGGTCTGCAGCCGCTCTACGATCAATACGACGCCACTCAACTCGCCTTCGACGAGGCGCATCAGAGCGGGTTACTCGACCGCCCGGTGGAGCTGAAGGTCGTCGAGGTCGAGGGTTTGCCCTACGCGCGGGCGACGACGATCTTGGACGCGGTCGAGCGCACGGTGCGGGAGTTCGCACCGATCGCCATCATCGGCCCCCACACGTCGGAGAATGTGCCTGTCATCAATCCCTACGTGGAAGAGGTCGGGATCCCGTTCATCGCGATGTGCGGCGGCCTGGAACTCGCAGGTCCGTGGACATTCCTGACTCCCAACGGGACCTTCTGTGACGAGGCGATTCTGATGGTGGACCACGCGGTCGACGTAGCCGGTGCGCGCAAGCTCGGTGTCATCCGCGAGGACAACCTTCTCGGCGACGAATACACGACGTATATGAAGAAGCGCGCTCACGAGCGGGACGCATCATTTGTGGCAGACGTGCGCGTCGGGTCGTTCATCGACGCCGACACCGCCGCGGCCGCAGTGACTATGATGCGTAACTCCGCTGTCGAGGCCTACATGTACGTGGGATTCGGTGCCAATGCGTTCTCGGTGCTCGGCGCTTCTCAGAAGCTTGCTGCCGAAGGCTACGCCGCTGCACGCATCACCATGTCGATCTTCATGGGCACCATTGACGGACTTTCTCAGTACACCGGGTTGATCGACAACTTCGAAGGTTGGGTCGGCGTCGATCAGTTCGACGAACGGAACATCACATTCACGTCCATGCTTGACCGTTTCGAGAAGCGGTTTGGGCGACGGCCGGTGCACTGCTACACCGCGCAGGGATACGACATGGGCAACGTGGTGGCCCATGGATTGGCAACGGCGAAGCCGCATTCGCGGTACGGCTTGCGCCAAAGCTTGGAGAAAATCCGGAGGTTGGACGCCGCCGTCGGCGGCCCCGGCAACCACATCTCCTTCGGTCACTACGACCATCGCGGTTATAAGGGCGACTACATCACCATGCGCACGGTCGTAAGTGGAAAAAATGTGCTCGCCGCGGATTGACAGACCCTTTTCTTGCTCACATTGGCGCCCTGCATGCGCCGCGGTGGCCGCGACACCTCGCAGCACTCCCGACGAAGCGAGGGGCTGGAAATGACTTCGAGTAGGCGGCTAGATCCGGACAGTTATGACAGGCGATTGGAATGGCTTGGCGCTTGGTCGGGTATAGCCTGGGTGATCATCTGCGGCGGAGGCTTCGGCGCTTCGGGTTTGCTACCTGTTTGGTCGCCCTCGACGAAACCCAGCGAACTGGCGGCGCACCTATCGGACATCAAATATCAGATCTTGATCGGTATGCTGCTGGTCCTCGTCGGTGGCCTGACGTTCTTACTCACATGGTCGCTGACGCTGGCCTATCAAATTCGCAAATACGCGAATTCATCACCGCTGGCCGCCGGCGTTCTCATCCTGGCGGGTTTTTCAGGCGCGTTGATCGGCATGCTGTTTGGCGTCGTCGGATCGGCGATGGCTTTTCGGGTCGGCACACTTGCGCCGGACACCACCCAGTTGCTCTTCGATCTCATGTGGTTCTTGTTCCTGATTCCCTGGCCGCCATTCATGTTGTGGCAGCTGGTCACCGGGTTCGCCATCCTCAGTGACACGAACAAGCAGACGATGTTCCCACGCTGGACCGGCTACTTCTCACTGTGGGCATCCGCACTCGAAGTGTTCTCAGCGCTATCGGTCTTCTACTACAGGGGCCCGTTCAGCTACAACGGCTTGGTGACGTTCTGGGTGCCCGGCGCATCGTTCTTCGTCTGGGTGCTGGTGCTGGCCATCATGCAGGTGCGGCGGCTCCCACGGGCACAGGAGGCCCTCGCCGGCGCATCGTCCGCCGACCCGCTGCGGAGCAATGAGGTCGAAGTCGAATCGGTTCGCATCACGTCGGCCGCGGGGATCTGACATGAGCGCAACAACTTCCGGCGTCAGCGTCAAGGGTCGTAGGGGACTGCGGCGTGTTCCGGGTGAACCCGGGATCTGGGTCTTCGTGATCCTGGACATGCTCATCTTTGCCGAGATGTTCGGAATCTATGGCTGGTATCGCGCTGATAACTATCAAACCTTCCACGCCGCTCAGGCCAAAGTGATACCGGCGTTCGGCCTCGCCTACACCGTGATCCTGCTGACCAGTTCGTGGCTGGTGGTGTTGGCGATCAGTGCGGCGCGTAAGACCGCGCTCGAGTTGGCCGACAAACTGGCCAGGGGCGGTCTGGCATTGGGCGTGTCTTTTGCGGTTCTGAAGCTCATCGAGTACGGGACCAAGTTGTCGCAGGGAATCACTCCCCGCACCAACGACTTCTTCATGTTCTTCTTCGTCATGACGTTTGTTCACTTGCTGCACGCCTCGGTGGGCATCGGCGTGCTCGTCTACATGCGACGGAGGATACGTAGGTTGACCCCGGGCGCGGGTCCAAACTCCAAGAGCTTCGGGGTCATCGAGACCTGTGGAATTTACTGGCACATGGTGGATCTCCTGTGGATCGTCTTGTTCGCGCTGTTCTACCTGAGGGGCTGAATCATGAAGGAACTTGTGCGCCAACGAGCAACCGTGTCGTTCGCGTTGCTGCTTGTCGTCACACTAGTGGCCTTTTGGCTCACGGTCGGCCATGGCGGCACGGTGCTGAGCGAGGGACAAGCGCTGATCTGGACACAGGTCATCGTGCTCGCCTTCGTCAAGGTGCGGTGGGTGCTCCTCGATTTTATGGAGTTGAGGTCTGCGCCAATCGGTTTAAGGCTGCTATATGAATCGTGGGGGGTCGGGGTGGCGGCGGTGCTGATCAGCTTTGCGTGGCTCGTCACCTGAGCCGTGACCGCTGGCGTGTCATGAATCGGTGAGTCATGCCATATCACCAACAGTAAGGAGAGCGGTTGACGCTCGACGCCTCCGAGGATGCTTCCACCGATGACGGGGTTGACGTCGATGTCCCCAACGACGGCGTCTTGCGAATATCCCTGAACCGTCCGCGCCGGCTCAATGCGTTGGACGACTCTGCGATCGAAAGTATCCACGGCGCCCTCGATCTTCTCGCGTCTGACTGCGCTCATCGAGTCGTACTCATTCGGTCGCTTGGACCTGCATTTTGCTCGGGCTTCGACATGAACGATTACGATGGCGATCCCGAAAGCCGTGGCGGGGCAGCAGCTCTGGTCGATCAGATGAACAGGCTCGCCGACATACCGTTGAGGTTGCGTGCATGCCGCGCCGTTGTAGTCGCAGCGGTTCGCGGACCCGCCATCGGCGGAGGATTTGCATTGGCGTTGGGCGCAGACATCGTATTTGCCGGAGAATCCGCAGTATTCAGCCTCCCGCAGACCCGCCTAGGCGTGCTCGCGGCTGAGATGGGCATTAGCTTTCTCTTGCCTCGAGTCGTCGGTATGAACCGCGCCGCCGATCTGATGTTGCGTGGACACAACCTGGACGCCGCGGGCGCACTGGCCGCGGGCCTGGCAGCTGAGGTGTGGCCCGACGAGGACGTCGACGACGCGACGTTGCGGGCTGCCATCGAGTTGTGTAACCACAGTGCCGAGGCGTTGGCAGCGACCAAGGAACTCTTACTCACCGGCCTGGAGAGTGGCAATCTGACGTCTACAGTGCGACGCGAAACAGATGCTCAGGTTCTTTCGAACTACCGGCCCGAGTTGCGGGCTTCGATAGCACGGCGAAAAGCTCGCCAGTCCACGCAACAATGAGTTGTCGCTACTGGCATGTCGACGTCTTGCTCGCCGCCCAGAGTACTGACATGGAGGCTTCCGCGATCTCGGCGTCGAAGGTCGAAACAAGGCAGAGGATTAACCGCGCAGCACCGGATCTCGCTGACCGTCCCATCATGAGATCGCCAGTGAATCGAATCGGCAAGTGCTGCAGTGTTGTCAGCGGCATGCCACCATCCGAGATAACCGGTCATTGCGGCGTACGCAAATTCAACCTTGGCGCTGTAAAGGTTTGTGGAAACAATACATATGCGCTCCGTGATCGCCGATCACAGCGTGTCAGGCGCAACGGTGCAAGCTGATGTGCGATCTGAAAACCTGCCCGCCACGGGTGGGGACGGAATCTCAACTGTTTAGGAGTCGTCTGTGACTGGGAAAGCCGTTAAGGTAGGCGTCTATGGGGGTAGTTTTGCGCCTGTTCGCGATTCGGTGAATCAGGCGATCGCGTGTGAACAACTCGGCTTGGATGTCGTCGCGTTCACCGACCAGATCTCGGGAAATGTTCCCAGCGACGCGTTCTATGAACTCGAGATCGCCAAGATGTGGAAGCACCAGCACGGTTTCTTCGACGCGCTGATGCTGGCTGGCGTTGTTGCAGCCCAGACAGAGAAGATCAGACTGACGATCGCGGCCATCGATACCCTCCGCAATTCCCCGACTCGACTGGCGCAACAGATTCTCACACTCGACCATCTCTCCGCCGGCCGGGCGACAGTCGCGCTTGGCGTTTCCGAGGCCAAGAATGCCCTTCAGTATGGGCACTCACGTGTCGGTGCTACGGCAAAGTTCCATGACGCGTCGCGCATTATCCGCGCAATTCTTGATAGGCCTGGCGAACCCATTCACTACAACGGCGAAAACTACTCGATGAAGGGCGGAATAATCGACCTTCCTCAATACGGTGAGAATACAGCGCGTATCTACGCCGCCTGCGGTTCGTCGTCCGACAATATCGACATCATCGGTGAATGCTATGACGGAATGATGACGGTAATCCCCTCCTTCTGTCAGGGCGGCCCGGAACAGGTTGCCGATGACATTGCGAAGGTTCGCGAAGCCGCCGAGCGTCACGGACGCGATCCGGAGATGCTGGGTTTCACTGCGGTTGCCATGGTGCTGATGCACGACGATCCCGAGATCATCGACCGGGTATCTGCGACCGACTACATGCGATGGAACGCATACATCTACGGCTGCGCTCGCGGAAGCGACTGGGATCAGCATGGTTTCACACATCCAGCTGGCCCCGACTATGGCTACGCGCGCCACCTGGTTCCTGAACGGATGACGAAAGCCGAGTGGTACACCGAGGCGCGCAAGGTATCGCCGCAAGCGGTCAAGGATGTCGCGCATGTGAGTGGGACCGCGGAGGAAGCCGCCGACCGGCTCAAGGCCTACGTTGAAGCGGGTATCGACGAGCTGATCCTGCTCGATCACGCTCCGGCGGGCGATCTCAGCCTGGCAATGGATTCAGCGGCAAATATGGGTCGGTTGGTTGCTGCGTTGCGCGGCAGGCGATCAGATGGGCCGCCAGCAGGCATCGGCTACGTCGGCTTGGCCAATGCGGTTGTGCCAAGCTGACGTCGAATCCCAAAGTGGCTGAATCCCTGAGTTTCCAGGTACGACGATTCTGTCGGGCACCGGCTGCAGCGGTGCCGGGCACGATGTGGGGCGATGGATCACGGCCCATACATCACTTGGGATACTGGCGGACGACATTATCGCAGAATCGGCGGAGCTCGAAAAGTACGGTCTTCCATGCGTTGCCGGCGCGATTGTCGACGCTGTGCTGTTCGGCTTCGCCTACCACGGCGACTCGGGACAGGCTGCTCGTCGAACTCGTCGATCGATCAGTATTTCCCGACCGGGAAGGCTTCCTTAACGGCAATATCGCGTTTGGCCAGCCAGCCGATTAATGTATGTGCGTACATTTGCGCCCCATTATGTTGCCACCGCCGCCGCCGGAACATGTCTTGTCACCGGGGCATCGTCGGGTATCGGCGCGGAAATCGCCCGCACGCTCGCGCGGCGCGGCTTCGGCGTCACCTTGATCGCTCATCGCGAGGCGAGATTGCGTGAGTTGGCCGATGAACTTGCCCCCACAGGTATTCGCGTCGAGGTGATTGCCGCCGACCTGACCGATCCTGCTGAACGACGCAGGCTCGCCGAGGCCGTTGCGGGGCGTGGGCCCGCCGTAGATGTGTTGACTTGAACCGTCTCGAGTCGCATCGGTCCTGTCAGTTCTGTTCCCGCGCAAGGTGGTTCGCAGTGAAAGACAAACTCCTGGCCTGCGTGCACTGCGGTCATCAGATCTAACGGCACGGCGCGTAAGACGTCGGCGGATTCAGGCGCCCAGTGTGCAGATGCCTTTAAAAACGTTGCCGGCGATACTGAGTCCGCAGCGATGAAGTGGTCCGGATGAGCGCTGCCAATCGCCTTTGCGAACTCTGCAATCTTTGCAAATCCCCGACGATGGCGGCCTTGTCCCGTGAGCTCACAGCCTGGCTTGCCTGCTAGCGGTCGATGGAGATAAGCCGGTCTGTATCCACGGTGATCGTATGCGGTATGGGGTATTACGCCTCGGTCTACGGTTTTCGGTGACCTGGGCCGGTCGCTACCTCGCTACACACGAATGTCGCGTCCGACTGGTCGCCCGACACCTTTGACGGCTCATTGCGACGTGCTGTCCCGGCGATCTGCTTCTCGGGTAAGTGCGCTTGCCGTGTGGCCGATGGCCATACTCATCGCGAGGCGGATGAGATTGCCCGTGCCCGGGATTCGCGGCGCGAAGCTTGCGCCCCAAGTGATCGATGAGCCCTCGTTGCAAGGCTCGATCCGAACTTCGCCGACATAATCAAGCCCGGGCAGGCCCGACAACATGGTGTACGTCTGAATGTGCGGATCGAGCCACTAACCTAGCGGGTATCGATGCCGGCATGGATCAGGTGGATCGGCACCGACGAGTTGAATGCCCTGCAGGCGACTACGGGGTATCAGCCGTCGCGATACAGTCGATGACGCTGCAGTCCTACGACACGAGGGCGCTCAGCTTCAAGCGGTTTCGTACCAGCTTGATCCGGCACTCCCATTCGGGGCGTTGCCGCGTTCGCAGTTTCTGCCCGCGATGCTTGGGGGCGGCGCAGGCGTGTTGGCAACTTGGCTGGCGTCTGGGTTGGTCGTTCCTGTACGTCGAGCATCGATGTCTACTCGTTGATGGTCGCCCTAATTGCGGGAAACATCAACGGCGACAACAGAACTATTCGCGCACATCTACGCCATCCAAGTGCGCGTGCGGCTGCGACCTGATAGGGTTCGCGGCGACCGTCCCACATTGGGGCAATGACCTCGGGTGAGTGGGTGACGACGGTGACGACGGTGATGACGGCGAGCTTGACGGAACGTTAGGTCACTCAAGTACTCTCGATAGAGGCGGCGGCCACGCCGGTCAGGAGGCATCGCAAGCCGTACTCAGCGATGTGTTCTGCGTCCAAGCCTTTGACGGCTTGCCGCGTCAGTGCGCCTATAGCCGGAAATTCCCTCGCCGAGATCCCAACGGGCAGTTCGACATTGGTGTGGATCAGACCGGCGACGAAGCAGAGGCAGGTCGTGTAGATCTTTAACGCGCTGCGCTGATCGAACCCGGCTTCGAGGAGCACGGCAAAGATCTGGTCGGCAATGCGCATGGATTGGTGCCCGTAACCGAAGATCCCGTGGTCCAAGATGTGCGCGGCCGTGCCGGGATAGACCTGGAACACCCGCATCGACTCGAGCGCTTGGGACACCAGCCAATCGGTCCACGGCTCGTCCCCGCGGGGTTGTTGTCGAACTTCGCTGAGCGCAGCGTCGACGACCGCCTCGTTCAACCGCCTCTTGTCTGGGAAATGCTGGTAGAGCGCCATCGGTGAAACCTGAAGCAGGGTAGCGACTTTGCGTATCGTCAGCGCCTTCAGTCCGTCACTGCGAACGCATTCGAGTGATGCCTGGATGATCTCAGCGTGGCTGAGGTCAGCGACGCCGCTGCGGCGAGTCGGTCGGCCGCGCCGCCGCGGAGCCTCAGCCGCGGTCGCGGGCGAGTCGTCGGCTCTTGACGTCATCGGCTCAATCTACCTGGCGAATGCCGCGAACTGCAGACAGGGCGTACCCAACCGATCTATATTTGTGTACACAGTACGTAAATATTGTCGGAGAGAGGTCAACCATGCGCGTGGGAGCCTATGGAGCGATGTATCCGCCCTTCGATCGGTGTATCGAGAGCGCCGTGCAGGCGGAGGCCGCGGGGATGGACTGGGTGATCTATGGCGATCAGATGTGCTTCAGCCATCCGATTTGTCTGTGGACGCCCGACATCACCACGGCTGCCGAGTACATTCCGTCCTTCGACGCCTTCTACGAGCCGGGCACGCTGATCACTGCCGCCGCCGCCAAGACCTCGAAAATCAAGTTCTTCTATGGTCCCGTCGACGTCGTTCGACGCGCGCCAAACGTGTTGGCGCAGACGCTGTTGACACTCGATCACGCGACGCAGGGCCGAATCACGATGGTCCTCGCCAACGGCGAGAACAAGCAGATGAAGCCCTACGGTATCGCGCGAAAAGGGGCCAATGACAAGCTGTGGGACGCCTCGCACATCATGCGATCGTTCCTGGATACGAACGAAGAGGTCGATTACGACGGCCGGGTATGGAAGATGCGGCGCGCCAAGTTCGATCTGGGTCCCTACGGCGCTGAACCACCACCGTTCTGGGTTGCCGGCGGGAGTCCAGACAACCTGTACTTGGCCGGTGCCGTCGCGGACGGCTGGATCACCGCCGCGCCGGGTCACACCGAGGACGACCCACAATCGTTCATCGACAAGGTCAAGATCGTCCGCGATCATGCCGAGCGCGCGGGCCGTGACCCCGATTCACACGCGATCGCACTGCTGGTATTCCTCGTGGTCGACGACGATGAGGCGACCTGTGACAAGCTGCGCGACCATCCGTTCATCAGGTGGAATACCCTGGCGTACACGCCAACTACCGCGACCTTCAAGAAGTGGGGCCTCCAGCATCCGTGGGGTTACGATTGGATCTTCTCCCGTGACGCCATGTGTCCGTGGTACGACCGCGACTATGTCCTCGATTCGTGCAACAAGGTGCCCAAGGAGGCCGTCGACAAGGTCAATTTCGTCGGCACTCCCGAACAGGTGATGAAGCGCTTGTCCCCGTATCTAGATTCCGGCTTCGTCACCGATGTGATGATCTGCAACTTCAACGCGCTGTGCGGTATCGAGTACGCGGAATCCTCCGGGCGTGCCATCAATCGGTTGGTGGGCATGATCAAGGGCGTCGAAGTCGATGCGGATGCACCAGGTTTCGCATCGTTGGTGTGACATTAACTGCGTCGGATCGACGAACACCTTCATGACACGAGCCTCGTGAAGGGCCTCGAAACCGTCCTCGATCCGTCGGCTCAGGCCGATCGTCTGCACCACGGGATGTGTGGAGGCTGGCTTTCGTCGGCTCAGGGCCGACCTGTGCCTCCCGCCGGGCCGGTGCCGCGAATGGTGTCCAGCGTTTGCAGATCCTCACCGGTGCAACATTTGGTCGATGATCAGCTGAAGCCAGGACCGGTCGGACAGTCGCACTCTGCAGTAGACGGGTTGACAACACGCCGACGGCCGGGTGGCGAAATGACTACGACCCACCCGCTGCGCGAAGTACGTCGCCGTTCGTCCACCACCGCCAGGGATTCTTGTCTGTCAGGCGAATCGCGCGGCGCGCTTCGCCGCGAACGCGTCGACGCCTTCGATGCCGTCCGCGCTGGCGGCGTTCCGCGCTATCAACTGGCCCTCGGCCTCCATCTGTTCCTCGAGCCCGCTACCCCATGTGGCGAGCAGCAGCTTCTTCACCGACGACTGAGCGCCCGCTGAGCCGCCTGCGATCGTCGCGGCAAGTTCGGTCGCCCGCGCCTCGAGTCGATCGTCATCGACCACCTCATTGACCAGATTCCATTGCAGTGCCTCATCTGCGCTCAGCGTGCGGTTCGTCAGCATCAACTCCTGCGTGCGACGCAACCCGATGAGGCGCGGCAGAACGAAGGACGCGCTCCCATCCGGACTCAACCCCACCCTGGTATAGGCCATGGTGAACGAAGCCGACCGGGCGGCCACGACGAGATCGCCGCTGGCTGCCAGTGACATTCCCGCGCCGGCGGCTACACCGTTGACAGCGGTGATGACGATCGCGTCCATCCGTGCGAACGTCGACATCGCGCGGTGCAGCGCATCCGCGACCCTCTTGATGTGCGGTCCCGGATCGGGCGCTGTCGAGAAGTCCCCGAGATCGCCTCCCGCGCAGAAAAATCGGCCGGTACCTGTCAGCAGAACAGCCTTGACGCCGGCGAAGGCGCAGCGAGCCGCGACATCCGCCAGTTCCTCGGTCATGGTGAGGTTCATGGTGTTCGCCGCTGACGGGCGATTTAGCGCGATCTGCGCGATGGGTCCGGATACGTCGGCGGTGATCGTCGTGTACTCGTCCATGGTGTACTGCCCTCCCCGCTCAGTCGGCTAGCCCGCGCGCGATAACGAGCCGCTGAATTTGGTTGGTGCCCTCGAAGATCTGCGTGATCTTGGCCTCACGCATATAGCGCTCCACGCGGTAGTCGCGGGTATAGCCGGCGCCGCCGAATACCTGCACGGCGTCCGTCGTCACCTTCATCGCGGCATCTGTGGCGACGAGCTTGGCAACGCTAGCCTGTGCGCCGTACGGCCTGCCGCGGTCGCGTCGGCGTGCAGCATCGAGATATGTGGCGCGGGCGCTGACCACCGCGGCGCTCATGTCGGCGAGTAGGAAACCGAGCCCCTGGTGGTCGATGATCCTGCGGCCGAAGGCCGTTCGTTCGTTGGCGTATCGGGTGGCCTCGTCGAGTGCGGCCTGCGCCAGGCCGACGGCGACTGCGGCGATGCCGAGCCGCCCGCCATCCAGCGCGCTGAAAGCGATGTGCAGGCCCTGGCCCTCTGCGCCGATGCGCCGATCGCCGTCGATGCGGGCGTTGTCGTAGAACGCCGATGTGGTGGGCACGGCGTGCAGACCCATCTTCTCCTCGGGTCTGCCGAAGCTCAGTCCGTCCAGCTCGCTTGGCACCAGGAAACACGAGATGCCCTTTGAACCTTCACCCGTGCGTGCGAACAGCGTGTAGAAGTCCGCGACACCACCGTGTGTGATCCACGACTTAGACCCGTTCAGGATGTATCCGTCACCGTCCGCCTTCGCGGCGCACCGCAGTGCGGCCGGGTCGGAACCGGCCTGCGGCTCGCTCAAGCTGTAGGCGCCGATCTGGTTGCCCGACAGCATCTCCGGGAGCCAGCGCTGCTTCTGCTCGTCGGTGCCGAAGGTCAGCAGTGGGTGCGACGACAGGCTGTGCACGCTGACTGCGACCGCGACGGCGGCCCAGCGCGCGGCGAGTTCCTCGAGCACCTGAAGGTAGACCTCGAACGGCTGGCCGCCGCCACCCCATTCCTCGGGCTGCGGCAGACTCAGGAGGCCCGCCGCGCCCAATTGTGCGAAGACACCCTCGGGATACGTCTCGTTCTTCTCGTGCTCGTCGACGATCGGCTCCAACACCTTGTCGGCGACGTCACGGGCGAGCGCGATCAGTTCGGCGGCTTCGTCGGTGGGCAACAGCCGGTCGACGGGCATACGAGCTCCTCTCGTCCATCGTTCGGCGGGGCGATACGCAAAACCGTACTATAGTCTGTTTCGCAGTATCATTCGGTGGTGACCGGCAGGCCTCCTTCGAACGTCGACCGCCACGCCGAACTATTCGACGCCGTCGTGGAGATGTTCTTGACTCGCGGTTTCATTGACCTCACCCTCGACGACGTCGCAACGCACTGCGGCTGCTCGAAGTCGACGCTGTACAAGCTGGTCGACAGTCGCGAGCAGCTGATCCGATCCGTGGTCGTCCACTTCTTCCGTCGAGCCACCGAGGACGTCGAACGCGAGGTCGCCGCCGCGACGGGCGCTCGCGACCGGATCACCGCCTACCTGTCCGCCGTGGGCGCCGCGCTGGATGTCGCCTCAGACGCATTCATGGCGGACGTCAACTCCCACGCCGCGGCTCGGGAGGTATACGCCAGAAACATGCGCATCGCGACGCGACGCGTGTCGGAACTGGTCGGCGAAGGTGTCGCGGCCGGCGAGTTCCGACCGGTACATGCGGTGTTCGCCGCCGACATGGCCGCCACGATGATGGTCCGGATACAGCGGGGTGCGGTTCGCCGCGAGCTGGGTCTCGACGATGCGAGTGCTTACCGCGAACTTGCGGCCATCCTAACTGCTGGTTTGCAGGCTTGATGTTGCGGCCACCGAGGCATGGCGGGTACGGCGAAGTCCCCGCCATATCGGTTGCAGTTCAGTGATTTACAACCGGGCGTTGAAGCCGGCGTCGACAGGCAGCGTCACGCCGGTGATGTACTTCGCCTCGTCGGAGGCGAGGAAGGCCACGGTATGGCTGACGTCCCTGGGGTCGAGTGCGGGCACCGGCATCGGGTTGGTCATCCGGTCGGCGATCTCCGGATGGGTCGCCACCCACGCGACGAACGAGTCATTCATGATCATCGGAGTCATCACGCCGGTCGGATGGATCGTATTCACCCGAATGTTGTGCGGGGCAAGGAGGTTGGCATAGGTGCGCATAAGCCCGACAACGGCGTGCTTGGACGCCACGTAGCCATCCGGGCCACCGTTTCCGTCGGACATGCCCTTGAGTCCGGCAGCCGAGCTGGTGATGATGATCGAACCGCCGCGCCCGCCGTCGATCAAGGGCTGCCTGGCCACCTTGATGGTGTTGCGCACCCCCCCGAGCAGGACGGCGACCGCGAGTTCCCACGACGCGTCGTCGTTCTCGTGGTTCTCATCCATGTCGCCGAAGTGCATGATTCCCGCGTTGGCCACCACGATGTCGATGCGCCCACCGAGTTCGGCGACACCTTCGTTGAAGGCAGTGCGCAGAGCGGTGATGTCCCGCACGTCGGCAACTTTGGTGACGGCGCGTGTCCCGGCCTCGTCCACGAGCTTCGCGGTGTGCTCGAGATCGTCGATCGAGGCCAGTGGATACGGCACCGTGGGAAGGTCGGCGCAGATATCGACGGCGATGATGTCAGCGCCCTCTTCGGCCAGTCGCACCGCATGAGCTCGGCCCTGGCCCCGACCCGCGCCGGTGATGA
The DNA here is from genome assembly GCF_001667665.1 of Mycobacterium sp. E342. Taxonomy (NCBI): domain Bacteria; kingdom Bacillati; phylum Actinomycetota; class Actinomycetes; order Mycobacteriales; family Mycobacteriaceae; genus Mycobacterium; species Mycobacterium sp. E342. Next base: position 18,834 of record NZ_LZJM01000075.1, on the reverse strand, counting down.
ATGCAACGCGGCCGTCCAACTTGCCCATGGTTTTGTCCCTCACTTCGTTGTAATGAGCTCTGCGTGAGCTGCGCCGCCGATCGCCGTAGTTCAGGCCGCCTTGGTCACGCTATGTGGGTTTCGACACACTTGTCAACTACTGGCAAGTGCTACGACTCTGAATCAAACGGTTCGGGCACCGAAGTTCGATCTGGCGTGATTAAGTGCCAATGCGGTATATTATTGAGCTACACCCCAAGGATGGAGACGAGAGATGGCCCTGATACAGGACACCGTCGGTCCACTGCCCTACAAGCTGGTCGACTTCGATCAGCACTCCTACGAGGCCAAGGACTGCTTCACCAGATTCATGCCCAAGGAGAAGCTCGACACCGCGGTGCATCTGATCGATACCCCGACCGGCGGCAAGGCGCTTCTCGCCAACGAGCGCATTGTTACGGCGTTCGAGACCGACCCGGACAAGGCCTACGTTCCGGGCTCGCTGGTCGAGATGCTCAAGCAGCGAGCGTCGGGTAACGCCGCCGACGCCGAACGGTTCTTCGAGCCGGTCCAGATCGAGTACCTCGACAGAGACGCGCGGATCAAACAGCTCGCTGAGCAACAGATCGAGCGGTCCATCATGTATCCGGGCGGCTGGGCGCTGCTGGCGGAGCCCTTCCTCGACGGCATCGATCCGCTGTATGACAACTTCGAGTCGTTCAACAAGTGGATCGACGAGGACTGGGGATTCAACTACAAAGACACCATCTATGCGCCGGCGCTGAACTCGCTGCGCGACCTCGACCGCGCGGTCGCCGAGCTCGATCGGGTCCTCGATGCCGGAGCGCGTTTCATCTACCTGTGCACCGGACCGGCGTACGGCCGTAGTCCCGGTGACCCGTACTTCGACCCCTTCTGGGCTCGCATCAACGAAGCGAAAGCGGTGATTTGCTATCACATTTCGGAGAATCATTATCAGGAGCACGTCGCTTCGCAGTGGGGCTGGAAGATGGGGCCGCCGTTCCAGTTCTCCGCCTGGCAGTGGCAGAACACCTACGGTGAGCGGCCGATCACCGACACCCTGTCAGCGCTGATCTTCGACAACCTCTTCGGGCGGTTCCCCGACATTCGGGTTCTGGTCAGCGAGCACGGTGCAGCGTGGATTCCTCACTTCATCAGCCACATGGACAAGAGTCGCGGCATGGCGCGGCTGGGCCCGTGGCTCGGAGGGCCACTCACCGAACGGCCCAGCGAGATCTTCAAGCGACACGTCAACGTCGTACCCTACCCCGAGGACGACACGGTCAAGCTCGTCGAGGCGCTCGGCGGAACCGAGGCCCTTGTCATGGGGTCCGACTGGCCGCACGCCGAGGGGCTGCGCGAGCCGGCCGAGATGTATCTAAAGGTCGAGGGTCTCGACGAGACGCGTCGCCGGGAATTCTTGCGCGACAACGGGCTGGCCTTGCTGAAATAGCCAGGAGCCTGACATGGACGTCCACCCGGTATCGGCTCCGGGGCGGCCCCGCGATCCGTCGACGGAAAACCGTGTTTACGCCGCGGCCAAGCAGGAACTGGCCGCGCGCGGGTTCGAGGGGTTCAGCATGCGCGGCGTCGCGCGCCGTTCGGGAGTCGCCCGCCCGAGCCTGCTGCTGCGGTGGCCGAATCGGGATGCGTTGATTCTCGACACGCTGGAGCGGCTCATCGAGTGGCCGCGGCCGCGACCGGAGGCCGGCGTGCGAGCCGAGCTCGACGCCATCGTCGCGCACCTGGGTAGGGTCATGGCACCGGAGATGCTGTCTATTCAGCTGCGCCTGATCGCGGACGCTCCGCGGCACCCGGAGCTCTACGCCGCATTCCAGGACAAGGTGATCGCCAAGGCGGGTAAGCGGCTCGTGGGTCTGTTGGAAAGCGCCGTACGGGAGCGGCTTTTACCGCCCGATGCGGACGTCCGATGGGCGGCAGATGCGCTGATCGGCGTCATGTACATGCGGACTATCCGGGCCCCGGGCCGGCAACCGCCGTCGCCGGCCGCCCAGCGGGAAATCATCGACGCGCTGTGGGAGGGATTGACGGCGGTACGCGGCTGAAGCCCGCCACTGAGGCGATGGACCGGAGGGGCGCGCTGCTCAGAGCCGCCCTGCCTACCCATCGATCAAGAGCCGGGTGTTTAAAGTAGAGCGATGCCGGTGAAGGTAAAGGGCGATGGCGAGCCCGTCGGACGCGCTGCGGACGTCATCGCACGCCAGCTGCGCCGGAGAATCATCCGCGGCGAGCTCACCGAGGGGGACGTGCTGCCTAGTGAAGCAGATTTGCTCAACCAGTTCGGCGTTTCAAGGCCCACGCTACGCGAGGCGATCAGGGTGCTCGAATCCGAGTCGCTCGTCGTCGTCAAACGAGGCTCGCGCGGCGGCATCGAGGTAAGCGTGCCGCGCGTGCAGAAGGCCGCTCACTACGCCGGACTGCTGCTGGAGTACCGCCAGGCGACGACCGCGGACGTGTTCACCGCAGCCGCGGCCATCGAGGGACCCTGTGTTGCGATGCTCGCGCGCAATCGGAGCGCCGACGACTTGAAACGCCTGCGCGAAGCGGTGACCGCCGAGCGCGACGTGAACGTGGACCCCGGGCACCTGCTCGAACTGCAGAACGAGTTCCACCGGTTGGTCATCGACATGGCGGGAAATCAGACGCTCGCGGTCCTCAGCGATGTGATCCGCCACATCATCGAGCTCGCGACGCAGAGCTACGTCGATGACAACGGCGGTTCGAGTCCTTCGTCGGCCGCCAGTGCGGCGGCGGCCACCCGCACTCACACGAAGGTCGTCGAACTCATCGCGGATAAGGACGCGGCCGGGGCGGAAGCGCTGTGGCGCAAGCATATTCTTGCGACCAGCGCCCGGTTGCGCAGCTCCGGGGTCGCGGGTTCAGTCGTCGACCTGCTCGAATGAGCCCCCATCAGACCGGCAGGTGCTCGAGAAAACTGATCATGCCGACGCCCTTGAGACTCCATATTCATGAATTCTCATCGCCATAACAGCCGCTTCCAGATGGTGAAGCTCGGGTTTCCCGAGGTTCACACTTGTTGCGGCATAACGGCGTCGGGTTCCGGCGGCGTGGCGCCCATTTCGATATGAAGTTTCATGAGGAACTCGCCGTAGGCGACCTGGTCCTCGAACACGTGGCTGCTCCCGAGGTCTCCGAATTTATCGATCTCTGTGAAGTGGTCGCGCACATCGTCGACTGTGAGATCGAGGTGACACAGACCGCGTGACTCGACGTAGTCGAACCTCGCTACTCGGCTGCCCATCGCCTCGTAAAACCGGCCGTTCGCCGTGCAGTCGGGGTGAACCAGCCACGCCGCCGCGGCACTGACCAGCTCCGGGCGATAATAGTTCTCCCAGAACTTCTCCAGGTTGGGGCTGTCCTTCAGCATATGGGCGGTCATCCGGGTATGCGCACCGACGGCGAGCACGTTGGCGCGGATGTTGGCCGAAGCGCCCTCGTGGGCGGCCACGCGGGCCAAACCCATCATTCCGGTCTTGGCCGCACCGTAATGCGCGAGTGTCGGCGACCCGTCCAGGCCGGCTCCGGAAGAGATGTAGAGAACCGACCCGCCGCCCTGCGCGACGAAGTGCGGCCACGCTGCGCGAGTCAGGAACAGCGACGCGTCTAGCGAGACGCTGCGGATATGGTCCCAGGTGCCGTCGTGAATTTGCGCCAGCGGGGTGAACGTGAACACCCCCGCGTTGTGCAGCACCGCGTCCACCCGACCGAATTCGGAGACCGCCGCCGCAACCAGCGCATCGCATCCGCGAGACGTCGACACATCGTCGAAATTCGCGATCGCGTTGCCGCCCCTGGTTTGGATCTCGGCGACGACGTCGTCCGCCGGGCCAGTATCGCTGCCGCTGCCGTGCATGCCGCTTCCCACGTCGTTCACCACGACAGTGGCTCCGCGTTCGGCCAATAGCAGCGCATGCGCTCTGCCCATACCTCGTCCGGCGCCCGTCACGATCACGACCTGGCCATCGAAACGCACTTCCGTCATGGCTCCCTCAGCTCTCGATGACCTCGGCCGACTTCGAGGTTTCATTTCTTGCGATGCTTGCCCGCCGCAGAACGGGCACCAGAACTTTGAAGCCATGCAATGTGTCACTGTATTCGCGTACTGAGACGACTTGCCCGGAGGCGGGATCGACCCGCACGACGAAGGAGTACGCGTTCCGGTAATACTCGTTGGCGTCGATGTGGCCCTCGCTCTCCGCCAGGAGCACGGCCCGGTTGCCCTCCACGATCGCATCGATCAAGGTGAAGCGAATCGGAACGATCGAGAGCAATTGCGCGATAAAGGTTTTCATCTCAGGCATGGGGCGCGACTCGCGGCTGGACACTTCCCAGAACGTTCCGTCATCGGACAGCAGACTCAGGCCTTCGTCAATTTTGCCCTCGCTGAACAGATGCCATGGTTCCCATGCAACCCCAATGAGCTCGTCTCGGCGCGCGTTTGATTCAGTCACCAGTTAATGTGCCTTCCTCTTCGGGGAGTCGCGAATTGTGTCGGGCGCCGAACAGGATCCAGCGCAAGCCCTGCAAGTGGGTATCTCCAGGGTCGAGATGTCCTGTTACCGAACGGACCTCTGATAAGGAGCGATAGCGCGCGGGCGACTTTCCGTGGGGCAGGAACGTGGGATTGACAGGCCGCCCTTTCGACGCCGTCTCTGCACCGTCGATGAGCATCTGCCCCATGTTGTAGACGGTGATGACGTGGTAGGCGGTCAAGGCTGTCGAGTGGTCGAGCTCCTCGAGGAGTATGCCTATGGTTGCGTCGGCGAGTCCGATCGCCGCTGGCAGAGGGTGATGACCGTTGACGAAGGCGGCAACTCCGGGGTGGCGGGCGAAGATGGCGCGGGTCCGCGCGACAAGGTCGATCACCCTGTCTTGCCAGCTACCCTCGAGGGGAACCTCGATCTGAGCTATGACAGCGTCACTGACCAATTCGTACAGCTCCTGCATGCTGCCCGCGTGGTAATAGACGGTCGGCGCTCCGACCGACAGCTCGGCGCACAACCGCCGCACGGTAAGCGCCGAGAGCCCTTCTTCGTGAGTGATCCGCAACGCCGCCATGACAACGGCGTCCCTGCTGAGGGGGGCTCGGGCGTGCCTGGCTCGCGCAGCTGTCACGATCGGCTCCTCCAGATGATCAGTACAGTTTGCCAATCCATATATCAGCGCTATAGTAACAACGCTATACGGGCGGCGCCATAGCCGTACGAAAATTGGGAAGGGTTGTGCTGCAGGATGTTTACTCGCGACGAAGTCGAGGCTGCGTTCAAGACGTACTACATGACCGGGCCGGTATTCGAGGATTGGGCGTCCTGGGCGGCGTTGTTCACCGATGACGCCGTCTACCGCGAACACTTTTGGGGCTGGTTCCGGGGACCGGCAGAGATCAAGGTGTGGGTCGAGGGTGCGATGGCGGCCGTGCCGCAGATCTACACGCCGCTGAAGTGGTACAACATCGACGGGGACCGGGTCGTCTACGAGGTTGAGAATTGGGCGGACAACCCTGAGCCCGGGGGTGCCCCGATCGGCTTTCCCTCGGTGCAAGTGATTCAGTACGCCGGTGATGGGAAGTGGCGTTCGGAAGAGGACTGGTGGATCCTGCCCGAGGCGCGCAAGGCGGCCGAACGGTACGCCGCTGCCGCGGCCGCGCATGACCCTGACCACGCGAGCAAGATGACCAGGCAGGACTGGGGGCCATGGGTGGACTGGGCCAGGCCGCCGGCTGGCTCGCATCCCGCGCCTTCGTGGTTTGGTCGCGATGACGTTCTGCCGGTATTGCGTCCGCGGGACCTGACCGTGGGAGTGCGCAACCAATGAGCGTGAATGGCAAACGTCGGGCCGACACCGTCGTGTGGATCTCCGGTGCCACGAAGGGCGTCGGAGCCGGCCTGGCCAGCACAGTCCCGTATCCGGACGCACGCGTCATCAACATGTCTCGCGGAACCGCTGGACAGCTTGAGAACATTCCGCTCGATCTGTCCGTGCCAGATGACTGGGAACGTGCCGCGGAGAGCATGGCGAAGGAACTCAGGCAGTTCGATGGCAGCCGGGTCGTCTTTGTTCACAACGCATTCATGGAAGGACCCTACGGGTACGCCGGCGAGGTCGATAAGGGGCGCGTGCGCGAACATCTGATCGCCAATCACGCTGCGGCGCTGTGGCTGGGCAATGCCTTCCTCGAGGCGGTGTCTCCGGGACTCGAATCGACCTTGGCGATGGTGTCGTCACTGTCGGCCAAGATCCCGATGGAAGGTGCGTCGTTCTACAGCGCGTCCAAGGCGGGCATCGAGATGTGGGTACGCACAGTTGCACTCGAGCGCAAGCGTCGAGGAGTCGGTCCGCGGGTGATTGGCTTGCGGCTTGGCCTGGTCGAATCGCCCGGCGTGCACCACATCGCCGAGGTCGACCCCCGAGACTGCCCCGCGGCCGGTGCAACCAGGGACAGCATCAGCCGCGGCGAGCCCATGCCGGCAGAGCAGGCCGGGCGTCAAATGTGGGGACACATCACGGAGCCTTCCGAAGCCGGCCCTATCTTCGAGATTGGAACTCTCCCAGCCACAATCAAGAATTACTGAATGGGAGTACAGCGACACCTGCGACACCCGATCTCGTATTCAGACTATGCGCGCGCCATCGTGGCCTGAATGGCGGTGACGCACAGTTCGTCTGCGCGTTCGTCCACGAGTGAGCCCTTGAAGGCCCGGCCGATCTGAGTATGAGCGGTCGCCACGACGACCGCGTCGCGGCCACCCGTCAGAATCCCAGCCCCTTGCCAACGATGTCGAGCATGATCTCGTTGGTGCCGCCGTAGATCCGCTGAACGCGAGAGTCGCGCCACAGGCGCGCGATCTCGTACTCGTTGATGTAGCCATAGCCGCCGTGCAGCTGCAGGCACCGGTCGATGATCTTCCACTGTGTCTCGGTCGCGAACCACTTCGCTCCGGCTGCTTCGTCGGCGCTGAGATCCCCACTGTTGACCGCCATGATGCATTTGTCGATATAGGTCTGCATGACGTCCAACTCGGTCCGCATCTGGGCGATCGCGTGCCGGTTCACCTGGAAGGTGCCGATCGGCTGACCGAAGGCCTTGCGATCGCGCGCGTACTGAACGGAGAGATCCAGGGCCCGTCGAGCCGCCGCCGCCGCGTGGATTGCGATACCGAGGCGTTCGGCGGGCAGGTTCCGCATCAGATGGTAGAAGCCTCTGCCCTCTTCGCCGAGCAGATTCTCGGCGGGCACCCGAACGTCGGTGAAGATGAGTTCGGCTGTGTCGGCGGACTTTTGACCGATCTTGTCGAGCTTGCGGCCGCGTTCGAATCCGGGCATTCCGCTCTCCACGATGATGAGACTCAAACCCTTGTGCGGCTTGTCGGCGTCGGGATTGGTGCGACAGGCGACGACGACGAGGTCGGCAAGCAGCCCGTTGGAGATGAACGTCTTCGCGCCGTTGACGATGAAGTCGCTGCCGTCGCGGCGCGCCGAAGTCTTGATGTTGGCGAGGTCAGAGCCGGCGCCGGGTTCCGACATCGCGATCGCGGTGATCAGCTCACCCGTGACGTAACCGGGCAGCCAGCGCTTCTTTTGCTCGTCGGTGGTCAGCTCGGTGAAATAGCCGGCGAGGATGTCGTTCTGCACACCCAATCCCAGCCCGACGCTTCCGGTGAGCCAGAACTCCTCGTTGACGATCGCGTTGTAGCGGAAGTCCTTGATGCCCATGCCGCCGTACTCCTCGGGCACCTCCCAGCCGAGCAGCCCAAGCTTGCCGGCTTCCAGCCACGGCTCTCGATCGGTGTAGCCGCGCTGCTCCCACTCCTCGACGTGGGGCACGCAGCTGGTTTCGAAGAACGCCCTGGCGGTCGCTCGAAATTCGTCGTGTTCGGGTTCGAAGATGTCTCTGCGCACGATTCCTCCGGTTCCAGATGACTAGCTGACTACGTTGTTGGTCGGACTAGAAGACGCCGCTGCTCAGTGCGGTGACGACTTCCCATACGCCGTCGGGTGATTCGAGCACCAGTTCGCCGAGACGGTGTTGCCATTGCCGCTGCACCCCGAACTCCGCGCGCCACGCCAGTGCCCGAGAGGTGAAGTGGCGCAGCCGGTGGTCGAGGGTGAACCCGATCGCGCCGTGTACCTGATGCGCGTTGCGCGCCACCAACGTGGCGGCGCGGGCGGCTTCGATCTTCGCGACGGACACCGCGAACACGCCGGGTGGGGTATCGAAGCCGTGGGCGGTCACGGCTTCGACGGCAAACTCCGAGGCCGCCTTCGCCAGCGCGATCGAACTCGCGGCGCTGGCGATGAGTGCCTGCACCGCCTGGAATTTCGCGATGGGCCGGCCGAACTGTTCACGCTGCTGGGCGTGCTCACATGTCAATGCGAGCGCACGTGAAAGCGCCCCGCATGTCTGCACCGACCGCGCCAGCGCGCCGCGCAGGCGGAACTCTTGTGCCGGCGACCCCGCCACCTCGATGCACCACTCGGGCTCAAGCTGAATATCGATGTGCACCCGACCGCCCGGCTGGCCGGCGATGTCGAGGACCGGGTCGATCCGAGCCGCTGCCAGTGGGACCTTGGCGATAAACCCGTCGCCGGCGACGACGAGCGCCTCTGCGGCACCGGCCCAGGGCACATCGTCGAGCACGGCGGTGAGCCGGCGCTCGCGCAGCTGCTGATCGGTCACCGCAGCCGTCATGACGCCAAAATCTGCGGGCAGGTCAGCGATACCCACTAGCCACGATGCCAACAGGTCGTGCTCGGCCAGCGGGACCGGGGCCGCGTGGTACCCGCACGCCTCGAGCACCACCGCTAGTTCCCGCAGACTCGCGCCGGCGCCCCCGCGCGCTTCCGGCGTGGTCAACAGAGTCAGGCCGGCGCCGGTCAGCGTGCTCCAGAGTTCAGGGCTGTACTCGAGATCCACGCGCTGCACGTCGAGCAGGGGCTCGGTGCTCGACGCGAGAATGTCATCGGCCAGTTTGCGAACCGCGAGCAGGTCGGCGTCGTCGGTCGCCGTCGTCATCGCAGCCCCAAACCGCGTGCGACGACGCCGCTGAGGATCTCGTTGGTTCCTCCCCGAAGCGTGAAGCCGGGAGCATGCAGGATGCCCTCGGCCAGCAGCCGGGCCACGTCGTCGTCCGCGTGCACGCCCGGGCGCACGACTGCCGCAGCGCTGGCCGTGTCCACCACCGCGCCCTCGTAGCGCGTGCCGAGATCCTTGATGACCGCGGCGGCGATCCCAACCGGCTCGCCGCGGCTCAACGCGGCGGCCACCGAAGCGGACATCTGCCGCAGGGTCGCAAGCTGGGACACCAGATCACCGAGATCGGAAGCCGCCCAGGGATACTCCCGATGCATGTCGCTCTTGAAAGTGCGGGCAAGCGCCTCGAGCAGCGGTTGGGTGGAAAGGATGCGCTCGGGCCCGCTGCGTTCGAATCCCAACTCGGAGGTGACCTGCGCCCAGCCGTCCCCGATATCGCCGAGCACCATCTCATCGGGCACGAAAACCTTCGACAATGCCACCTCGTTGAAGTGATGCGCCCCAGTGAGCAGCCTGATCGGCCGGATGTCGAGGCCGGGGGAGTCCAGAGGGACCACGAACTGACTGAGCCCCTCATGACGCTTCGCGACGTCGAGTTCGGACGTGCGGGCCAGCACGACGAACGCGTGAGCGTGGTGTGCGCCCGAAGTCCACACCTTGGTGCCGGTCAGCTCCCACCCGCCATCGACGCGAACGCCGCGCGTCTTCACACTGGCCAGGTCGGACCCGGACTCCGGCTCGCTCATGCCGATCGCGAAATAACACTCGCCGCGGGCGATGGCCGGCAGGTAGCGCTGCCGCTGCTGCTCATTCCCGTACTTCAGGAGCGATGGTCCCGCTTGGCGGTCGGCGACCCAGTGCGCGGCCACCGGGGCGCCGGCGGCGAGGAGTTCCTCAATCACGACGAATCGTTCGACGTGGCCGAATCCGCCTCCCCCGTATTCGCGGGGAAACGTCATGCCCAGCCATCCCCTGGCGCCGAGTCGGCGGCTGAACCCGGGATCCCACGAGGCGATCCACGAGTCGACCCGCGGCGTCCAGCCGTGTTGGGCACGGTCGTCGTGGATGTACTGCCGCACCTCGGTGCGCAGGCCCTCCGTTTCGGGTGGCAGCGCGCGGAAAGGCGGCACCAAGGCACTCGTCATCCGGTACATCCCAACCAGTCGTTAAGCGGCAGCTAAACCGTTTACTTATTCAGAAGGTAACTCACCCGGTGCTGGGCGCCCAAGGTGGTGTACAAAGTATCTAATAAATTCAACTGATTTGGCAAAGAGAGGGATTTGCGATGCGAGATGCGGTCATCGCCGCCGCGGTGCGGACACCGATAGGCAAGCGCAACGGCGGTCTGGCGGGCCTGCATGCCGTCGAAGTCTCGGCCACCGTACTCAACGAACTCATCGCGCGCGCGGGGCTGGATCCCGCGCTCGTCGAGGATGTGCACTGGGGGAACGTCATCAGCATCGGCCAGCAGTCCGGAAACATCGGTCGCATGGCGGTGCTCGCCGCCGGATGGCCGGAATCGGTGCCGGGCTTCACGGTGGACCGGCAGTGCGGCTCGTCTCAGCAGGCCATCTCGACGGCGGCGGCGGCTGTGGTGTCCGGGCAGGCCGACATCGTCGTCGCCGGAGGCGTGGAGATGATGTCCAACGTGCCGATGGGCGCCGCCACCGTCCCCGGTACCGGCGACATGGGCGGGCCCGCGGTCGAACGGTACGCGTCCGAGCTGACGGCGCCGGGCTTCAACGGAAGGTTCAACCAGGGGGCGGGCGCCGAACTCATCGCCGAACAGTACGGGCTGTCCCGTACCCAGCTCGACGAGTACTCGGTCGAATCGCATGAGCGTGCGGCGGCGGCGCAGGACGACGGGCTCTTCGTCGACGAGATCGTTGCCGTGCGCACAGCGGCCGGCGACGTCATCGCTGACGAGGGAATCCGGCGCGGGTCGACGGTGGAGAAGCTGGCCACGCTGAAAGCGCCGTTCCTCGACGGCGGAAAGATCACGGCGGGCAACGCATCACAGATCTCCGACGGGGCCGCCGCCGTGCTCATCACCACGTCGGAACGGGCCGCCGAACTCGGCATGACGCCACTCGCGCGCGTGCACACCGCGGTCTGCACCGGCGACGACCCGGTGAAGATGCTGACCGGACCCATACCGGCGACGCAGCTGGCCCTGAAGCGCTCCGGCTTGGATCTCGGCGACATCGCCTTCTTCGAGGTGAATGAGGCGTTCGCCCCGGTTCCGCTGGCGTGGCAGGCGGACACCGGGGTGTCCCGCGACAAGCTCAACCCTGTCGGTGGCGCGATCGCGTTGGGCCACCCGCTGGGCTGCTCGGGCGCGCGGCTGGCCACCACCTTGATCCACCACATGCGTCGCACGGGTGGCCGCTACGGCCTGCAGACCATGTGCGAGGGCGGCGGAACGGCGAACGCCACGATCTACGAATTGCTCGAGTGATCTTCGTCGGTCACCGCTCCCGCCCGCAGCTCGCCGCGCTGTGCCGTATGTTCGGCATGACCCGCGTGTTTGGCCGTGGCGGTCGCGCGCGTAGCTTGCGGCTTGCTCACTGCCTCGGCAAACCAGGTCGGCGTGATCTACACCCGGTCCCGCGTGAATCCCGCGGCTAGCCCCTCCGTAGGTGACGCATCGGTCATGGAGCGCCCTATAACGGCAAAAATGTTAACTAATTTAGTGCCCGGTGGACGAGTGGAGTTCTGTCGACAGGACTCCGGTCTGGAGGAGGCTCGTGTTGGACGAACTGCAATGGTCGGTGCGCGACGGCGTGGGCACCATTCGGCTCAACCGGCCCGAAGCGCGCAACGCATTCACTTTCGAGATGATCCGCGAGTGGGCTGAACTGCTACGGGCTGCCAAGCACGACGACGAGGTGCGGGTGCTGGTCCTCACCGGCACGGGGGACAAGGCCTTTTGTTCGGGCGTCGATCTCTCCTCCATCTCAAACGCCAATCCCAACCTGACGCCCCTGCAGCGCAAGAGCCAACTCCACGACGAGATCCATCAGATTGCTCACACACTCGCGGATCTGGACAAGCCGGTGATCGCATCGATCAACGGCGTCGCGGTAGGCGCAGGTCTCGACATGGCTCTGATGTGCGATATGCGCATCATGTCGATGTCGGCGAGAGTGTCCGAGGGCTACGTCAGGGTCGGATTGACCCCCGGCGACGGCGGCGCCTACTATCTTCCGCGCATCGTGGGTACGTCCAAGGCCCTTGAGTTGCTCTTGACGGGGAACTTCATCGACGCCCACGAGGCGCTTCGCATCGGACTCGTCAACCGTTTGGCCACTCCGGAAACCCTGGAAGAGGAGACGGTGAAGTTCGCGCAGTCGATCGCCCAGCACGCCCCGGTGACCGTCCGCATGATCAAACGCGCCACCTACCAGTCCGCCGACGTCGACCGGCGCACGGCACTGGATCTCATCTCGTCGCACTTCGCGGTGGTCGCTGCGACCGAGGACGCGGCGGAGGCGTTGGCGGCCATGCAAGAAAAGCGCCCACCGAAGTACGTGGGCAGATGAGGAGCACCCGGTGAGCGGCGATACCGCCCACGTAGGCGAGTAGAACTAAGGTCTGGCCCAAGCGGCGCCATTGCGCTCGACGCACCCGCAGATCAAAGTCACAGGTCACCTGGTGGACTTTCCGTATCCGGCGCGGAAACTGGCATCTCCACGCGGCAGCCGCATTGGCCAGAACGCGCGCGATATGGTCATCAGATTACAATCAATCAAATGATTCCGATAGATGGACTCATTCCTATCGGGTAGGCGGTGCTGGTGTCTGTGGCGACGAGGAACGGTGTGACGCGATGAAGAAGTCCACGATCGTCAAAATTCCGAAGGCCAGTGAACTGGTGGCAGCAACCCTTCGGCGCCAGATCGTCACCGGTGAGCTGAAGCCGGGCGAACTACTCCCGAACGAAGCCATCCTGATGCAGCAATTTGGTGTCTCCCGGCCAACGCTGCGTGAGGCTTTCCGGATCCTGGAGTCCGAGGCGATCATCACGGTCCTGCGGGGGGCACGCGGTGGCGGACGCGTGCTGGAGCCTGACGGGGCGGTCGCCGCACGTTACATGGGAATCCTCCTGCAGTACCAGGGCGCCCCGCTGACCGACGTGTACCAGGCGCGCACCGAGATCGAGGTGTCCGCGGTGGGGATGTTGGGTGGCTCCAAGCGCAGGTCCGCCATTCGCACGCTCGGGGAATTGGCGGCCGAGGCCGAGGAACTTGTCGATGACGACGACGCTTTCGCAGCGCACGATCTCAAGATCCACTCCGCCATCGTCGAGGCGACCGGTAACATGACGCTGGCGGAGCTGAGCAAGATGCTGTTCCACATCATCGACGCGCACAACGCGTTGTTCATCGCATCGCACCCGCGCGGATCCAGCAGCACCGTGAACAAACAGGCCCAGCGCGCATACGCCCGTCTGGTCAAACTGCTCTCAGACGGCGACTTCGAAGCCGCGCAACGCCATTGGCGTCGCTACCTCGAAGCAGCTGAAACTTTCATGGTTGGCGAAGCCGACTCGACTCTTATCGAGGTGCTGTCTTAGCAGATCACGGTCTGGCCAATCGCTCTGCGAGCAGGTGGCGTCTCCTACCGCGCGACGTTGGCGCCGCCCGGATAGCCGCCGCCGCCGTAGGCCGCGTCGAGCGCGTCGTAATCGGTCACCCCGTTCACGGTCGGGATCACCTCCACGAACTCGACGAACTTCGGCTTCTTGTAGGACGCGATGCGCTCGCGACAGTGTTCGATGATGTCGGCGGCGGTGAGCGTCTGCCCCTCCTTGAGGACGACGATCGCCTTGACCGACTGCGTGAACTTCGGATCGGGCACGCCGATGATCGCGGCCTGCTTGACGGCTGGATGTGCGGTCAGGCAGGTCTCCACCTCGGGGGGATAGATGTTTTCGGCTGCCGACTTGATCATGCGGGTCAGCGTGCCGATGAACTCGATGGTGCCGTCGGCCTCGCGACGCCCTTGATCACGAGTGTGCCACCAGCCGTTGTGCATTCGCGCCGCGTTGGTCTGCGGACGGTTCCAATATCCCAGGTGAACGATATCGCCGCGGATCGCGATCTCGCCGGGTGTGCCGTCGGGTACCTCGTTGCCGTGCCCGTCGACGATGCGCACCTGACACAGCGGTGAGGGTCGACCGGCGTTTCCGATACCGGATTTCCCCCACGCGTTAAGCAGGGCGAGCCCGGTAACCTCAGTCTGACCGAACCCGCCGGTGTGCTGCGCCCAAAGGCGGTCGTCTGCCGGCAATGCGTCGCCCCAGATCGGCGCGAATGGGCCGGAGCGCAGCGAACTGATGTCGTATCCGGCCTCCTTGTTCAGTTCCAACATCTTCATGATCGTCGGCGGCATGAGGAAGGCCGACGTGACCTTCTCGACTTCGATGAGCTTGAGCAACTCCGCTTCGTCCACCCGGCGGACATAGACGTTCGTTCCTCCCATGACGAACGTAGGAAGCGAATCGAACTGGAAGTTGCCGATGTGGAATAGCGGGCCGGAGTTCACGAACACGCTCGAGTGGTCGGTTTCGGTAACCCTGCCTGTGAGCATCGCCATCGTCGTCAAATTGCGCTGGGAGAGCATCGATCCGGCTGGGCGGTCGATGATGGCGGCGGTGTAGATGACGAGGAGGGCGTCGTGCGGGTCGGCCTCGGATTCCACTGGATCCGTGGCGAACTCGGCAACACGGCGGTCATAGCCGTCGGCATCGTCGGAGTCGTGTCGGATCCAGACCGCGGACCCGCCGGCGAGGGTGCGCGCTTCGGCGACCTGAGGCGCGATTTCCTCCTCCTGCCACACGATGATCTTCGGGTCGAAGTCGTCGATGACGAAGGCGAGTTCGTGGCCCGACTGCCGCCAGTTGGCCGGGCAGATCATCGCCCCGAGGCGGGCGCATGCGATCATCAACTCGAGAAATCTGGACGAGTTCTGCGCAAGCCACAGCACCCGGTCGCCGCGCCCAACGCCGTGGTGCACGAGCAGTCGCGCGGCCTGATTGACGCGGTTGTCGAATTGCGGCCAGGTGTACCGAACCGGCCCGTCGATCACCGCCAGGCGGTCCGGATACCGTCGCCGGTGTTCACTGCATATGTCGGACAGAGTGAGGTCGGGCATCGCACTCCTGGTTCGCTCGCGTGTCGGCTCAACGCGACGCCGGCCTGAGGCGATGCTCAGATCCGGCAATCGCTTAGATCACATTACACTGTAAGGTGATGCTGATCACTACCGCGTGGTGCCGGTGACGGCCTTGTCAAGCTCCTCGTCGGCCAGGCGAGGTGACGTTAGTATCTGAACCGACGTCACCGGAGGATCGGAGCCTGCGATAGCCGAGAACAGTCGGTCAACCGCCGAAGCGCGTCGGTCCGCGGCTCGCAACAAGCCCCCGGCGCTCACCGAAGAACAGATCGTCGCGGCCGCCCTCGAGATCATTCGCGCCGAGGGGCTGGAAGCCCTGTCGATGCGTCGGCTATCGCGTCAGCTGAAGCGTTCGGCGATGGCCGCCTACTGGTACGTCTCCGACAATCGGGAACTGCTGGATCTCGTGGCCGGCAAGCTCCTGTCGCGCGTGGAGATACCCGATCCGGATTCCGGCCCATGGGATGAGCGACTTCGTGCGGTCATCGACGGGATCGACGCGCAGCTGCACAGTCATCCGGATATAGCGACCATCCTGTTGGAGCGGATGCGGAGCACAGATCGACGGCTGATGAACGGCATCATGCAGATCCTGATGAGCGCCGGCTTCGAGGGGCCCGAGGTTTTCTTGTCGTACGCGATGATCCACACCTACCTGTTCGGGCGGTATCAGGTCATCGAGTTCGAGGACGACCTCGACCCACCCGACTTGGAGGACACCATCGTCGAGCTCAGACCGCACCTCGCCGGGTTGCACGGCCGGGACTTCTTCAGCTACGGGGTCGACACCATCATCGAGGGACTACGTGCCCGTCTGGCCGCACCGCGCGGCGCCGCCCCCGGGCGCAAACCGAGAGCTGCGCGCCCCAAGAAGTGATTCGGATCAGCTGGTTCCCGGCCGGCGTCACGGGTATGACTGTACGGTGTACGGTCACATGACAAGGCCCGGGTGGAAGGGATGCAAATGAGCGACACCGCATGGGAGTCCGATCTGGGGTCGTGGGTCGGCGCCGACTTCCAGGCGATGCCTCGCACGGAAGGCGGAGTCGCTCTCTGCGGGGCATGCATGCGGACCGGTGAGTGCCGGCTCGGCGTAACGCAGGAGGAACTGCGTACCGACGACGTTCTCACGTCGAACCTCGCGTGCCCACCCGATCACGAAGGTGGGCCGAACGTGGCCCACGGCGGATGGACCGCTTCCGTGATGGACGAGATATTGGGCCACGTCCCAATCGCTCACAACCAGCTGACGGTCACCGCGACACTCACGGTCAACTTCAAGAAGCCGGTGCCCATCGAGCGCCCGCTGCAAGCGCGCGCGTGGATCGACAAGATCGACGGGCAAAAGTGGTTCATTTCGGGCGAATTGGTGCTGTTGCCGAGTGAGGCCGTCCTCGCGACGGCTACAGGCATCTGGATCGCGCGAGACGTCGGCCATTTCGCCCGACACCGCGCCTGGCTCGCCGAGCAGGACGCGTCGGCCGAGGACTTGCGTTGACTGCGCACCGATCAGCTCGGAGTCGAAGGCTGCCGTTGAGGAGGAGCGGGTAGTGCAAATAGGTCTGATGGCGACGGCATGGGACGACCCGCGCGACTGTGTCCGTCTGGCGGTGATGGCAGAGGAGCGTGGCATCGAGTCGATCTGGTTCGGTGAGCACAGTCATCTGCCGGTCGGTGAAGACCACGCATTCGTTCGCCAAATGCCTGAGTTCTACCGCCGGATCCCGGATCCTTACGTCGTGTTGGCCGCGATCGCTGCGCGGACCAGGGTTATCCGGCTCGGTACCGGCATCGCTTTGCCAGGTCAAGGCGATCCACTTCACCTTGCCAAGACCGTCGCCAGCCTTGATGTCTTGTGCGGCGGGCGCTTCGAGTGGGGAGTGGGTTACGGCTGGAACGAGACGGAGCTGCGCGATCACGGGATCGATCCGAGGTATCGGATGAGCCGTTTCGGGGAGGTCCTCGCGGCGGTGCGCGGACTCTGGACACATGATCGTTTTACGTTCGGGGGCAAGCACATTCAGTTCGCCGAGTGCTGGTCATACCCGAAGCCGGTACAGGCGCCGGGCCCGCCGATTCTGCTGGGCTGCCGTGCAACCGCACGTGCCTTCGAGCAGTTGGTCGACCACTGTGACGGTTGGCTGCCCAGCATCGAGCAAGCGCTCGATACAGCCGATGTGTCCATCGCGAAGCTGCGCAGCCGGTTCGCAGAAGCCGGCCGCGATCCGGCCTCGCTTCAGCTGACCTTCATGGACTCTCGCGGCTTCTGGCTTGACGTCGACACGGACACTTACAAGACCAAGCGTCGAGTGAAGCGGGCGACAGTCGAGCGGGTTCGCGACCTCGGGGCCGATCGGTTGATCGTCGGAATGCCGCTGTTCACTGTCGACACCATAGAGCCGATGCTCGACGCCGTTGCCGAACTCATCCCCGCAGCGGCCTGAGGAATTGCGGACCGCAACGAAAGGCATCCCGTGAACAAGAGATTGACGGGCAAGCTTGCCTTGGTGACCGCCGTCTGGCAAGAGGTTGGGCGGCGCCACATTACGGCGTATAGTCGAGAGTTCGACGACAGGGTCCTTCCACCCCCCTTCACCGCCGAATGGCTTACACCATCGAAAAGAGTGATCAGCTTGAGTCAAACGATCGACTCCCCGGTGGATGTCTCCCTCGAGCCGGAGAAGAGCCTGAGGCAGAAGTGATCGCTCGAGTGGGTATCTGGATTCGTTCTACGCCAATAACGTTCATTCTTGGTCGGTGCAGGACATTCCGCTCTAACGTCAATCCATCGATCGGCTTCGGATAGGAGCGCATCATGTCGGTCAGTGACGAGGATCTGGTCAAACGCTTTCCCGGCCAACCGATCACACACGACAACGCGGACCATTATCGCGGTCGCCTGGATCATCGACTTTTGCTGGGCAAGTGCCGCTCCTGCCAGCGCTGGCAGTCCCCACCCAAACCCGTGTGCCCGCAGTGCTGGTCGTTCGACGTCGAGTCGGCACCGGTTTCCGGCGATGGCACCATCTACATGGCGATCTTCCTGCGCCAGGGTCCGCCTGCCCCCGGTGTCGACTACTCGACGCCCTACCCGGTCGTGACCGTAGAACTGGACGAGCAGCCGGGGTTGCGATTCACCGCGACCGTGTTAGGAGCGGAGAACGACGCCATTCGCATCGGCGAGCGGGTGCGGCTGGGTTGGATCGAACGTGCCGGCATGCCGGTTCCGGTCTTCGAATTGAGCGGGGCGGCCTCGTGAGGAACGCCCTGAAGGACAACGTGGCAATTGCCGGTGCAGCGACCACCGGATTCGTCGCGAAGAATTCCGGACGCAGTCAGACCTCGCTGGCCGCGGAGGCCGCGATCGCAGCGATCCGCCAGTGCGGTTTAGGGAAGAACGACATCGACGGGCTATGCGGAAGCTGGCCCGCGGCACGCGAACTGCAATCGGCACTCGGCTTGCCGCGGCTGACGTGGTTCGGAAACCCCTTCATCCCGATGGTGGATCACGTTGCGACGGCGGCGGCCGCCGTCCACGCCGGTTTGTGTGACACGGTGCTGGTGTATCACGCGGCACGATAGGC